>CAIPGJ010001047.1 GCA_903864555.1 uncultured Pseudomonadota bacterium
AAGCGGGCCAGCAAGTGGGGCGCATCGCTGGGCATGCTCGCAGGCCTGGGCGTGACCTTCTACTACATGGTGACGACACAGCCCTGGTTGCGTAGCGTGTTTGGCGTGACCTCGCCTATTGCCGAGAACATCTGGTTCGGCATACAGCCGATCTCCGCCGGCGTTTTCGGTGTTCCGGTCGGCTTCGCGGTGATCATCATCGTGAGCCTGCTGACGCCGGCGCCGGACAAGGCGGTGCAGGACATGGTTGATCACGTGCGCTTCCCGCATCTCAAGGGCAGCGTGGCAACCCAGATCGATTGATGTTCCCGGTACGGGTGCCCGCGTGGGTGCCCGTACCCACGACCTGCTGTCCGGTGCGTTTCTCCGGTTTTTCACTAAGATTCGCTGCTCGACCCGGCAACCTGCAACAAGGCGCAATGGTCCAGTCCTGGGACTTGCCCTTTTTCATCCCCGAATAGCCAAGGCGTGTATCTGTATGCCGATGCCCCTGGACCTGCTGCTTCTGACTATCGCCAAGGCCCTGGTTGAACTGGCCGGGCTTTTTCTGCTGGGACAGGGCCTGCTCTATCTCCTGGCCGGACCCAAGCGGGATACCAATTACTTTTATCAGTTGCTGAAGATGCTGACCCGGCCGGCGATCTTTGTTGCGCGCAGGATCACGCCTCGATTTGTCCTGGACCGGCATATCCCGTATGCAGCAGGACTGGTGCTGTTCTGGGTCTGGCTGGGGCTGATTGTCGCCATGGCGCATGTCTGCAAGTCTGGTGGCGTGGATTGCCGCGGTCTCAAGCAGGGATCGCCTGCCACGGAATCATCGGCGGTGCATACCAGCGCCTGATCATGTGCGCGTGGCCAGGGCGGTGATTCAGCGGTCACCGAAGTCCAGCGTCATCTTTTGTGCCATGTTCGGATCGAAAGACTTCACCCGCTCGAACTCGGCCGAGCACTTGTCATGTTCGCCTAGCTTGTGCCAGGCCAGCGCCAGGTGGTAGCCGGCATGGGGATTGAAATACTGCAATTTCGTGGCTTCCTCGAGCGGCGACACCGATGCGGCAAAGTCCCCCGCTTCCTGCAGGCAGGTACCCAGACCGTACCAGGCGCGATCATTCACTGGCATCAGGGTGACCACCCTGCGGAATTGTCCGATTGCCTCACTGGTACGCTTCTGTCCGTGATAAAGGTAGCCAAGGTTGAATCGTGTGACGGCGTCCTCCTCCAGGGTCAGGGCGTGCTCGAGAATGCTCGTGGCTTCGTCATGGCTGCCCCGGTTTCCCAGCATGAAGCCCAGGCTACGCCAGGCTTTGGCATAGTGGCCATCTGCGGCAACCGCCAGGCGCAACTGTGTAATGGCGCGCTGGTCAAGGTGGATGCGGGTCAGCAATTGCGAGAACCAGTAATGCAGGCGGGCAAGCATCGTGTTGTTCATGCCGGTTTCCGCATCAGGAAAAACTGGATTATTGGAGCGGACGGCGGCAGGCGCAAGTACTGAATGAGGGGAGAGCCGGCATGAACATGCCCAGACCGATGATGGATGCCACGATAGAGGCCTTGCGAAAGCATGCGCCATACGACCGCATGGATCGCGACTCGCTTGAGTATCTCGTCTCGAATGTGTCACTGGCTTACCACCCCAAGGGGAGTACCGTGACTTCGCCGGCAGAAGGTGTGGCCAGGCGCCTGTACATCCTGCAACGCGGGCAGGTGCGTGGCACGTCCGAGCTGGATGGCAGTGACCTTGAGGCGCTCGAATACGCCAATGGCGACACATTTCCCCTTGCGTCGATCATGGGTCGGCGGGCGACGCGCTTTGTCTACAAGGCTGTGGAAGATTGCTTCTGCTACGAGGCCGATGCCGGGGTTGTTGAAGCGCTGGTGCAGCGCAGCCCGGTGTTCCATGCGTTTTGCACCGGACGGGTGAATGCCCTGCTGCAGCAATCCTACTCGCTGCTTCAGGCACAGTATGCACAACGCTCCTCGGGACAGCAGCAGCTGAGCCTGTCCCTGCGCGACTTGCTGCGCCGGCCGGCCCTGCATTGCCGCCCCGGGGAGTTGTTGCGCGATGCGCTCCGTACCATGCAGCAGGCGAATGTGGGCTCCATCGTTGTTGCCGATGAAGCGCTCAGGCCGGTGGGGATTTTCACCGAGCGCGACCTGTTGCGCCTGGCTGCCTCATCCTTGTTTGATCCCGCCCAGCCCATACAGTCCTCCATGACGCCATCCCCGCGCTGTCTGCCACTGAGCGCAACTGCTGCCGAAGCGGCCGTGCTGATGGCGCAATTGGGCATCCGGCATGTTGTCGCTGTGGAGGATGGCCGGCTGGCTGGCGTGGTCTCCGAGCGTGATTTGTTCTCCCTGCAGCGCACCAGCATGCGCGGCATTGTCCAGGCGGTGGCGCATGCCACAGGCAATGAGGATCTGGTCCGGGCGGCTGGGGATATCCGGGCCCTGGCGACCAACCTGCTTGCCCAGGGCATCGCTGCCGGGCAGTTGATACAGCTCATCGCCACGCTCAACGACAGGCTGTGCGCGCGCGTGCTGGATCTGGAGGCGCAGCACCATGACCTCTCCGGCATCCGGCTTTGCTGGATTGCACTGGGGAGCGAAGGCCGGCTGGAACAGACATTTTCTACGGACCAGGACAACGGGATCATCTTTCAGGCTGATCTGGATGACTCGCAGGTGCGCCATCGCCTGCTGCCTTTCGCCAGGGCGGTCAACGCCACCCTGGACCGCTGTGGCTTTCCGCTGTGCAAGGGCGAGATCATGGCCAGCAATCCGCAGTGGTGCCTGTCCGAGAAGGAATGGTGCGGTGCGTTTGACGGGTGGAATCGCAATCCCCTGCCGCAGGCCCTGCTGCATTCGACCATCTTTTATGATTTTCGCGGGGTCTGGGGGGATGAATCACTGGCGCAGGCGCTGCGCGTCTGGCTTGCAGAGCAGGTGCAGGGCAATCCACGGTTTCTGCGCGCCATGGCAGCCAATGCCCTGGAGTCGCGGCCGCCGCTTGGTTTCTTTGCTGATTTTGTGACCTCGGGTAAGGGCGGCGAGCGCAATACTATCGATCTCAAGTCAGAAGGGGCGCGGCCGTTCATCGACGCTGCACGAATTCTGGCGCTGGCGAGCGGTTGTACGCTGACCAATACCGCGTTGCGCCTGCGCCAGGCAGGTGATCGGGCGCGCATGCCGCGTGAGGAGATCGAAGCAATGGTTGAGTCTTTCCACTACATCCAGTTGCTGCGCTTGCGCCACCAGTTGCAGGACGACTCAAATGGTGCGAACCCCAACCGAATCGCCCCGGATGTGCTGAATGAGCTTGACCGCCGGATCCTGAAGGAGGCCTTGCGCCAGGCGCGCAAGCTTCAGCGTCGGATTGCGCTCGACTACCAGCTGTGAGCCTGCTCGACTGGTTGCGGTGGTGCGGCCGCCGGTTGCCGCAAGCAGAGGCGGAGCGCCTTGCACAGTGGCGTGCGCTGCCCGAGCCCGATGATGCTGCGCCACATGCGCGCCAGCGTTTTGTCGTGGTGGATGTCGAGTCCTCCGGGCTCAATGTTTTCCAGGACCATCTCATCGCCATCGGCGCAGTGGCAGTGGAGGACGGCCGTGTGATGCTGGATAGCAGTTTCTACCGGGTTCTGCGCCAGTCTGAGGCCAGCAGCCACGAGAACATTCTGGTGCACGGCATTGGAGGTTCGGCGCAGACCGGCGGCGATGATCCGACACAGGTGTTGCTCGATTTCCTGGCTTTCATCGGCAAATGTCCACTCGTGGGTTACCACACCCACTTTGACGACATCATGATCCGCAGGGCCATGCGTGGCCACCTTGGCGAGTCATTCCGGCGCCACTGGATCGATCTGGCCTTACTTGCGCCTGCATTGGGCCTGGTGCCGGAGGGGCGGCCCATGGGACTGGATGACTGGCTGCAGACCTTCGGTATAACCAATTACCGGCGCCACGATGCCCTGGCAGATGCGTTGGCAACCGCGCAGCTATTCCAGGTGCTCCTGGCAAGGGCGGCGGTGACCGGGGACCTGCGCACCGCTGATCTGGTCAAGTTGGCCGCATCCCAGGAGTGGTTGTCGCGGCAACGGCGATGATCGACCGGGCGCGGCTATGCTTGCACGTTGGTAGTATTGCCCCACTTCATTGCATGACGGGATACCACTCCATGACACCAGCTGCCCTTGCCGATGTTCGCGTGCTCGATCTGAGCCGCATTCTTGCCGGACCCACCGCGGCGCAGATGCTGGCTGATTTCGGGGCCCAGGTGATCAAGGTCGAGCGTCCGGGGCAGGGCGATGATTCGCGCCGGCTGGGTGGCCAGCCCCTGAGGGACAGGGATGGCCAGGCTTGCGGTCTGGGGCCGATGTTCGTGAGTGCCAACCGCAACAAGCAGTCGGTCACGATTGACATTGCCAAGCCGGCAGGACAGGAGTTGGTGCGAAAACTGGCCGCCTGGGCCGATGTGCTGCTGGAGAACTACAAGGCTGGCGACCTCAAGCGCTATGGGCTGGATTACGAGAGCCTCAGAAAGATCAATCCGCGTCTGGTGTACTGTTCGGTGACCGGCTTCGGACAGTCCGGTCCTTACTCGGCGCGTCCCGGTTACGATGGGATCTTCCAGGCCATGAGTGGCCTGATGAGCGTCACCGGCCATCGTGACGGCATGCCGGGAGCCGGCGCCATGCGGGTTGGCGTGCCCATCACCGATATCGTCGGTGGCGCTTTCGCATACGGCGCCATCATGACGGCGCTGTACTACCGTGACCAGGTCTCCGGCGAGGGCCAGTACATCGATCTGTCGTTGCTGGAATGTGCCATCGCAGCTGCCTGTGTGGCGCCGGCCAACTATCTGTGTACCGGCGTGGTGCAGGAACGCTGGGGCAATGAGGCAGGCAATGCCGTGCCTTCGCGTACCTTCCGCTGTGCCGATGGCGAAGTGCAGGTCTCGGCTCCCGCCAATGACGTGTTTTCCCGCCTGTGCAAACTGCTGGATGGCCCGGACCTCGTCAAGGATGAACGCTTCTCCGACAATCTCCAGCGCGTGAAGCACCGCGAGGCACTGGGCGCCGTGCTCGAGCCGCTGTTCATGAGGAAAACCCGTGACCAACTGATCAAGCTGATGGAGACCAGCAACGTCCCCTGCGCGCCTATCTACGCCATTGACGAGGTGTTTGCAGATCCGCATATCCAGCAACGTGGCACCCGCGTGACCGTGACGCATGAGAGCGTCGGCGAATTCGGCGTAGTGGCCAATCCCATGCGCTTGTCTGTGACGCCAGTGAACCGCTATGACGCGCCGCCACTGCTGGGCGAGCATACCGAGCAGGTGCTGTCGAGCGTTCTCGGACTGGATGCCTCGGCCATTGCAAGATACCGGCAGGAGGGTATCGTTTGAGGCAACAGTACGTCCTGACAGAATAGCCGCGTCACAAGGCGCAACGACGTCAAGAATACCAAGGAGAAAGCATGTTCAGATTTGCCATTGCACTGCTGACCGCGGCACTGGCTTCCAGTGCGTTTGCCCAGAGTGATTACCCGAATAAGTCGATACGCCTGGTCGTGCCGTTTGCGCCAGGAGGGCCCACCGATGTCATTGGCCGCATACTTAGCCAGCAGATGGGGCCGCAACTCAAGCAGACCATCGTGGTCGAGAACAAGGCCGGGGCCACAGGCATGATAGGGCAGGACTTCGTCGCCAAAAGCGCACCTGACGCTTACACCTGGATCATCATCAGCAGCACCGCCTCGAATGGCTATCATCTGGTGGGCCGGAGCATTGATTTCGCCAGGGACTTTGCGATGATCGGCCAGATCTACAACACCACGGCGCTGGTCACGATCAATCCCGCTGTTCCCGAGATGTCGGGCATCCAGAACCTCACGCAAGTGGTGGCCTATGCCAAGGCAAATCCGGGCAAGCTCAACTACACCAGTACCGGCGTGGGTAGCCTGGGCCATCTGGTGATGGAGAAGGTGAAACTGCAGTTTGGTCTCAACATGGAGCACATCAACTACAAGGGCCAGAATCCGGCCACCCAGGACGTGCTGGCAGGCCGAGTTCCCATCCTCTCGGCGACATTCACCACCATGCAATTCGTCAGAGCAGGCAAGCTGCGCGCCATCGCCGTCAGCACGGAGAAGCGCTCTCCCACGACACTCGATGTGCCTACTTTCCTGGAGCAGGGTGTATCCGTAGTCGGTGGCGGCTGGGTTGGTTTGGCAGCAACGGGTGGCTCACCGAGGCCCGTGATAGACAGGCTTGGCAATATGCTGCGCACAACGCTGGCCAGGCCGGATGTCGAGGCCCTGGTGCAGAAGGCTGTGGGAACCGATCCGGAATTCCTTGGTCCGGTCGATTTCACCGCCTACGCCATACGCGATTTCCAGGAGTGGGGGCGCGTCATCAAGGAAGCTGGCATTAAGGGTGAGCCCTGATCAGAGTTCCGCTGTGGCCTGATTTGGCAGGTCTTTTCGAGCGGGTGGGTGCCACGGTCAATAAAACGAGCCTTGGCGGCTCAAGATGAAAGCCCGTATAATTCGCCCTCTTTTCCCCGTGCGCCGGTTCCGGTGCGCGTCGGTTGGTCCGCTGGCTCGGTTGCTAGAGCCGCAGGCTGACAGCCTGACCGACAGGACAGGTTGCGTCGTAGGTTCATGCGCCAAAAGGCTGCGTGAGACGAACGGCGCGAGTGGCCGGAGTAATTTTCCGTGTCGTGGGAGGAGTGTGGTACCCGGATGGCCAAGTAGCTCAGTTGGTAGAGCAGCGGACTGAAAATCCGTGTGTCGGTGGTTCGATTCCGCCCTTGGCCACCAAACACAGAGGGGAAGCAGGCTAAGACGCTTCCTCTGATCTACCTAAAAACCCTCAAAATCACCCCGTCATTTGGACGAGGTTTGGACGAGAAACGGTGCACTCCCCATGCCTGCCGTCAGAACGATTCTAACCGGTAGGGCGCAGCCCGTCCTCATACTGGCTTAATGCACGACGCGCGGCCCAACCGCATACAGGCCTAGCCACCACCCGATTCAATTCGGCGCAGCCCCCCAAGCCCAATCCTGCCAGTCCGCCCGGTACTGGCACCCGCCCCCCCGCTTTTTAAACTGGTTCCATCCGGCTCACCCCTTCGCTGGCTTTTGCAGGAACGACCCCTCGATTCCTGAAACCCCAGACCCCACCCACCCCGTACCACCCGTTTCGGCCCCGTCACTTGCAGGAAAGGCTTGGATCAGTATTTGTCTCGCGTAATTACAAAAAATCGGCAGAGACTTGTCTAATGATTTACAAGGGTGACCCCCACCCCCGTCGATATAGGAAAGGCCCCCCTTCATTTTTGAAATGCGTTGGGCCGGGAGGTATTTCACTTTCCAAGTCGGCATGCT
>CAIPGJ010001048.1 GCA_903864555.1 uncultured Pseudomonadota bacterium
CTGCTGGCTGACCGTGTCAGTTCGCGCGGCCTGCTGGCGCTGGGCATGGCCATGGGGGCGGGTGGCATGCTGGTGCCGGCGCTGGTGCAGGGCATGCCGGCGCTGTACTTCGCCGGGATGATGATCGGTATCACCTTCGCCTTCACCAGCGTGCTGATCCAGAACATCACCGGCCTGCTGAGCCGGCCCGAGGAGCGGGCGCGCAACTTCAGCAATGCCAGCCTGGTGGGCGCCTCCACGCTGATGCTGGGGCCGCTGGTGGCCGGCTTTGGTATCGATCTGGTCGGCCATGCCGGGGCCTGCCTGAGCAGCGTGGGGATGGGTGTGGTGGCCATGGCCATGCTGGCGCGTTGGGGCGGGCTGTTCCCGAAGCCCGGCTCACGGCCACGGACGTCGGCCGCTGCTGCCCCGGCATCCACCGGGCGTCTTGCCGCGGCCTGGGTGAGCCTGCGCGAGAGCCTGGCTGACCGCAAGTCGCTGCCCATCATCGTGGTCGGGTCCATCCTGCATTTCGGCCAGGACCTGTATCAGCTCTACCTGCCGGTGTATGCCCACGGCCTGGGCCTGTCGGCCTCGGTGATCGGCATCATCCTCGCCTGTGTGTTCGTGATGTCGGTGGTGGTGCGCGCCTGGCTGCCGATGCTGGTGGCACGACTGGGCGAGGAGCGCCTGCTGATCACGGCCTTTCTGCTCGGCGCGGTGGGCTTTGCCTGCACGCCCCTGCTGGCGCACCCGCTGGCGCTGTGCCTGCTGGCGGGCCTGTTCGGCCTGGGCATGGGGGCGGGCTCGCCGGTGATCATGATGCTGATCTTTACCCATGCCCCCGAGGGACGCTCCGGCGAGATGGTGGGCATGCGCAACACCGCCAACAACCTGGGGCGCGCCGGCGCGCCGCCGGTGTTCGGCTTCATCGCCTCCGCCGCCGGGCTGGTGCCGGTGTTCGTCATCAGCGCCGGCATGATGGTGGCCGGCGCCTGGATCATGAACCGGCAGTTGCGGCGCCTGGTCAGGGTGAAATAATTATGATCAGTTATGGATGGTAGGCATTTCCATCATTGGCTGAGAGGCTATATTGTTATCACGATTATCGGATGGAAATACGCCTCAGGCACTCAGCACCAGCACCACCAGCCCGGCCATCAGCAGCCCCATCCCCGCCAGTTCCAGTCCGCCCGCCTGCTCCTTGAACACGCGGCGCGAGATGAAGTAACTGAACAGCACTTCCACCAGGCTGAGGGCGCGCACGTCGGCGGCATTGCGCATGGCGAAGGCGGTGAACCAGCCGATGGAGGAGGTGGCACCCAGCGCGCCGGCAGTGAGCGAGAGCCGCCATTCGCGCATCACCACGCGCAGCACCTCAGGCTTGCGCGCCAGCAGCCAGCCCCCGAGCAGCAGGGTCTGGATTGATTGCGCCCACACCAGGTTGAAGGCACCCGAATAGAAGGGCGACCACTCAGGATGCAGCAGCGCCGCGCCGCGGTAACCCACAGCCGAGAACGAAAAGCCGCCGCCGGCTGCAACGCCATACAACGCAGCCGGCGAGAAGAGAGCCGACCACCAGCGTCCCGGTGTTGCGGCTTCGCCTGCCTGGGCAGCCGGCTTGAGGGACAGCAGTACCACGCCCACCGCCGACAGCGCGATGGCGAGCAGCGACCAGGGGCCCAGGCCTTCGCCCAGCAGCAGGAAGCCGAACAGCGCCACCTGCAGCACTTCGGTCTTGGAGTAGGCGGTGGCCACGGCAAACGAGCGCGTCTGCATGGCCATCAGCAGAAAGGCGGTGGCCAGCAACTGCGCCACCCCGCCCATGGCGATCCAGCCGATGTAGGCCGGGGAGAACAGCGGCGCATTGCCCGGCATGGGATCGGCAAGCGTGTGGTGCAGGATGAGCAACCACAGCACGGTGAAGGGCAGGCCGTAGAGAAAGCGCACCAGCGTCGCACCCAGTGTGCCGGCGCTCTGGATGAGGCCGCGCTGGGCGGCGTTGCGTGCCGTCTGTGCGGCGGCCGCGAAGATGGTGATGGGTATCCACAGCCAGGTCATGCCGGACTTTCAGGTGGGGCGGGTGATGCGCGCTGCTGTGCAGCCGGTCGGCTTACGACCGGCCGCCCTGCGGCTTCAATGGCTTGGGCAGGCAGATCCTCAGGGCCTCGGCAGTGCCCTTGCCCTGAGGAGATGTGTCTCCTTGGAGTGCTGCTGGCGGCGGCTTCGCAAGGTGCGGCTCAGGCCGCCGCCTTCTGCTCTGCGGCGTCCAGTTGCGTGCGATTCCACGCCGACAGCACCGCCTTCATGGAGGCGCTGACCGTGTCGTGGTCCAGCGCCACGCCCGACACACGCTGGCCGTCGATGTTGAGCAGTACATAGGCCACGGCTTCGGCATTGGTGCCGGCGCCGATGGCGTGCTCGCTGTAATCGACCACGGCGATGCGGCGCTTGCCGTGCTTGGTCAATGCATCGACGAAGGCGGACAGGGCGCCTTCGCCCTCGCCCTGCAGCGTGTGCTTGGTGCTGCTGTCCACCACATGCGCATTGATGGCGTCGTGCCCGGCGCTGCGGTCGAGTTGATAACCGGTGAGCGAGACCGGCGCGCCATCGGCAATGAATTTCTGTTTGAAGATGTCGTGGATGGTGGCGCTGCCCACTTCGCCGCCCTGGGTTTCGCTGTGCTTCTGCACCGCCTGGGCGAGTTCCACCTGCATCCAGCGCGGCAGCACCAGGCCGTAGTCGCGCTCGAGCACGAAGGCCACGCCGCCTTTGCCCGACTGGCTGTTGACGCGGATCACCGCCTGGTAATCGCGGCCGAGGTCCTTCGGGTCGATGGGCAGGTAGGCCACCTGCCACGGGTCCTCGGGCTTTTGCACCATGAGGCATTTGCGGATGGCGTCCTGGTGGCTGCCGGAGAAGGCGGTGTAGACGAGGTCGCCGAACCAGGGATGGCGCGGGTGCAGCGGAATGTCGGTGCACTCGGTGGCCACCTGGATGAGCTCGTCCGGGTTGGAGAGGTCGAGCTTCGGGTCCACGCCCTGGCTGTACAGGTTCATCGCCATGGTGGTGATGTCCATGTTGCCGGTGCGCTCGCCGTTGCCGAGCAGCGTGCCCTCGACGCGGTCGGCGCCGGCAAGGAGGGCCAGCTCGCCCGCGGCCACGGCACAGCCGCGGTCATTGTGGGTATGCACCGAGATGATCACCGAGTCGCGCCGGCTGATGTGGGTGTGGAAGTACTCGACCTGGTCGGCGAAGACATTGGGCGTGGCCACTTCCACCGTGGTGGGCAGGTTGAGGATGCATTTCCTCTGCGGCGTGGGCTGCCAGACGTCCATCACCGCTTCGCAGATTGCCACGGCGTATTCGGGTTCGGTGCTGGTGAAGCTTTCGGGGGAGTACTCGAACACCCATTCGGTGTCGGGGTACTTCGCGGCCTCGTCCTTCACCCATTGCGCGCCCTGGCGGGCGATGGCGGTGATGCCGGCCTTGTCCAGGCCGAACACGCGCTCGCGCTGCACCGGCGAGGTGGAGTTGTACACGTGGAGGATGACGCGCTTGGCGCCCTTCACCGCCTGGAAGGTGCGCTGGATGAGATCGAGCCGCGCCTGCACCAGCACCTGGATGGTGACGTCATCGGGAATCTGCTTTTCCTCGATAGCCCAGCGCACGAAGTCGTAATCCGGCTGGCTGGCCGAGGGAAAGCCCACTTCGATCTCCTTGAAGCCCAGCTTCACCAGCAGCGCCCACATGCGTTTCTTCTGCTGCGGGTTCATCGGTTCGAGCAGCGCCTGGTTGCCATCGCGCAGGTCCACGCTGGCCCAGATCGGCGCCTGGGTGATGACGCGCGAAGGCCACTGGCGGTTCTTCAAAACCGGCGAATGTACCGGACGGTACTTGCGATGGTCAAAGGCTTGCATGCTGGGCTCCTGAGGGCGGTGTCGCAGGGTGCGATGGATTGCGGGCGAGCGACCAAGGAGAGCAGTTTAGGCAAAAAGGCGAGGCAGATGATTGCGAAGATTGCTCTTAAAGTGACTATTTGAGCAATAATATTGCTGTAACACAGTTAAATAACTGACTATGTGCCCTGCAATGGGCCGGGTGGAGCAATAACATGGAACTGGATCGCTACGACCGCAGCATCCTCGAGGCCCTGCAGGGCAACGGCCGCATCAGCAATCAGGAACTGGCCGACCGCATCGGCCTGTCGCCCTCGCCCTGCCTGCGCCGGGTGAAGGCGCTCGAGGAAGCGGGGGTCATCCTGGGTTATCGGGCGCTCGTCGACAACCGGGCACTGGGCCTCACGCTGACGGCACTGGTCTTCATTTCCATGGACCGTCACACCCCGGACCGCTTCGCCAACTTCGAGGCGCGCATCGGTGAACTGCCCGAAGTGCTGGAGTGTCTCCTCATCACCGGGCAGGATGCGGACTACCAGTTGAAGGCGGTGGTGCGCGACATGGATGCCTATCAGGAGCTGCTGCTCGACAAGATCACGCGCATCGAGGGCGTCACCGGCGTGCACTCCAGCTTCGTGCTGAGGAAGGCCGTGGACAAGACGGCGATTGCGGTGGGCAAGGGCTGATCCCGTCGGGTTTCGCCGCACCGGCCGGCGGCAGGCGCCACGCGTTTGAGTTTGCAAACGCTGCACGCTACACTCGCTGCGCTCCAGACGGGCGTTCCGGATGCAGCCGCGGTCCACCGCCCCTCATGGGCGGGCACCGAATCAGCACCGATACACGATAGACGGCGGCCTGGGTTTCCATCATTCCTCCGGTTCAAAATCCACGAGGTGTCAGCATGATTTACGCAAAGAATGGCATGGACGTACTCGACAACCTGACTGCGGTGAATTCACCCGGATCGGGTATCGAGCACTGGGGTTCCTCCTATTTCGGGCCGCGCTACAGCACGGCCAATGTCGCCACTTCGCCGCAGGCGCTGGTGACCGAGATGGCGGCTGATGAAACCATCCTGCCGCACTTCCACCCCGTTTCACAGTTCCAGCTGTTTCCTGCTGGCTCCGGCAAGATGGGCCGCGAGGATATACAGCCGCTGATGGTGCAATACAAGGACCGGCACAGCGCCTACGGCCCGCTGGTGGCCGGGCCCAACGGCTGCACCTTCATTGCCCTGCGCAACAAGACCGGTGATTCCGCCCCGGTGTACCTGAGCAAGCCCGGCTACAAGGAAAAGCTGAAACCCAGCAAACGGCGCAACTGGGTCTCGCCGCACATTTCCCTGTCCACCCGCCCGCTGATGAAATTTCGCAAGGCGGTGTCCTGGGAGCCGGTGTTCCAGGCCGAGCGCGTTATCGCCGATGAACTGGACGCAAAGCTGGTCCGGCTGGGCGCCGGCATGTCCACCCTGGGGCCCGATCCCAAACTGGGCGGGGGCTACTACCTCTTCGTGGCCAATGGCAGCCTCGACCAGGATGGCACCGAACTGCCGCTGTGGTCGCTGGTCTTTGTCGAGCCCGCCGAAGCCGCCATCGAGATCAAGGCCGGAAAGAATGGCCTGGAGGCACTGGTGCTGCAGTTCCCCAAGGACGACGA
>CAIPGJ010001049.1 GCA_903864555.1 uncultured Pseudomonadota bacterium
ATGCGGTTGTGGCGGTTGATGGCCGAGAGCACGCCCAGCGGAATGCCGATCAGCAGTGACAGCAGCAACGCAATCACGCTCAGTTCGATGGTGAGGGGCAGCCGCTCGACGATGGCCTGGGAGATGTTGCGATGGTCGGTGAGCGAACGCCCCAGGTCGCCCTTGGCGGCGCTGGAGAGCCAGTCGTAGTACTGCACGTGCAAGGGCCGGTCCAGGCCCATCTTGGCGCGCATCACCGCAACGGCTTCAGCCGAGGTCTCAGCGCCCAGCACTTCCTCGGCGGCACCGCCAGGGATGATCTGCACCAGCCCGAAGATGAGGAGGGTGCCGAACAGGACCGTGGGGATCACTGCAGCCACGCGCTGCAGGATCACCAGCCACATCGGGGTCACGCCGGATTGCACCGCGCTTGCCGCCATGTCCTGTTCCCTCTCCTCGCCCGCTGTCGCAGGACTACTTGCTGCCGATGAAATACCAGGTGACCGGATTGATCTTGCCCATCAGGTTGGGCTGCTCGCCGGCGAGTTCCTTCACATAGATGGCATAGTTGGGCGCGTAGAACAGCGACACCTTGGGCACATGCTCGATCCACAGGCGGTTGAGTTCGTCGTAGAGCGGTTTTTGCGCCTTGCGGTCATAGGTCTTCGAGAGCTTCTCGATCACCTCGTCCACCCCGGCGAATTTGGTCTTGCCGGTGTTGAACAGCCCGGTGGAGCTGAAATTGCCCTCAAAGGTGAGGAAGGGATCGGGCCGCCCGGAGAAGCCCACCTGATAGGACATCAGGCTCTTCTCGACGTTGAAGGCGCGGTTGCAGGCACTGCCCTGGCGGAACTCCACTTCCAGGGTGACGCCGGCCGCCTTCATCTGTTCCTTCTCGATGTCGGTGATATCCGAGCCATAGCCGAGCACGCTGTTAGTGGCGCACAGCTTGAGCGTCACGCCCGTGGGAAAGCCCGCCTCGGCGAGCAGCCTGCGCGCGCGCACCGGGTCGTACTTCACCGTGCCCTCGAGCTTCTTGGTATAGGCCCAGCTCTCCGGTGGCAGCGGCATCAGCGCGGGACCGCCGCTGTTGCCCGGCCCGAGGATGGCATCGGCCAGCACCTGGCGGTCCACCGACATGTTGATGGCCTGGCGCACCTTCTGGTTGTCCAGCGGCGGCGTGCTGGTGTTCCAGGAGATCTGGTAATAGCGCGTGGTCGGTTCCTTGGACACCCGCAGGCGCGGGTTGTCGCGCACCACGCCCAGGTTCTTCGGGTCGATCTGGTAGGCGAAATCCAGTTGACCGGACAGGATGGCGCTCGCCAGCGAGGTGGCATTGGGCACGAAGCGGAACTGGATGCCCGCGAGGCGGGTGGCCTTGGCATTCCAGTAGCCCGGATCACGGTCGAGGATGAGGCCCTGGCCGGAGATCCAGTTCTTCACCTTGAAGGGGCCGGCGCCGACCGGGCTGCGGGCGAAGTCCTTGCCCAGTTTCTGCACGGCGGTGGGCGAGACCATCATGCCGGCGCGGTCGGCCAGCAGGATGGGCATGGAGGAATTCTCCGCCTTCATGCGCAGCACCACGGTCTGCTCGTCGACGATGTCGACGCGCTCGATCTCATCCAGGTCGTTGAGGATCTTGGCCTCTTTCAGGCGCTGGATGTTGAAGCGCACCGCCTCGGCATTGAAGGGCGTGCCGTCATGGAACTTCACGCCCTGGCGCAGCTTCAGCTCGAAGCCGCGCTTGTCCGCGCCGACGAAACGCCATTGCGTGGCGAGGCCGGGCTGCGGCTCCAGCGTCTTCGGATTGAAGTGGATCAGGCGGTCGAAGATGCTGTAGAGCATGGGATAGTCGAAGCCCGAGGTGCCCACATGCGGGTCGAGCGTGTAGGGCTCGGAGAGCACGCCCAGGTTGACCACGTTGGACTTGGCATCGGCGCGCGCGTCGGGCGCCCCGGCCACCAGCGACACGGATACGGCGAATGACAGGGCCAGTGACAGCGCGCCGCCGAGGCGGCGTTGCCGCCTGGCAGTCGGGTTGGGGCTTGCTGACTTCATGAACATGGACGGCTCCTCCGGTTGGGTCTGCAATGC
>CAIPGJ010001050.1 GCA_903864555.1 uncultured Pseudomonadota bacterium
GCAAACAGTCCGCCGCCCATGTCACCCACGGGCACGCCCAGCTTCATGGGCGGGCCGTCCTCCTCGCCGTTCATGCTCATCAACCCGGTGAGCGCCTGCATCACCTCGTTGTAGGCCGGCAGGCCGCTCATCGGGCCGGTCTGGCCGAATCCGGAAATGGAGCAATAGACTATGCCTGCATTGCGTTCTTTCACCGTGTCGTAGTCCAGACCCAGTTTCTTCATGACATTGGGCCGGAAGTTCTCGATCACCACGTCGGCCCTGGTCATGAGGTCGAGCGCGACCTGCCGGCCTTGCGGATGTTTCAGGTCGATGGCCACGCTTTGCTTGTTGCGGTTGATGGAGAGGAAATAGTGGCTTTCACCGCCGGCAAAGGGCGGGTTGTTGCGGCTGGCATCACCCGCCCCGGGTTCCTCCACCTTGATGACCTGCGCTCCCAGGTCGCCGAATATCTGGGTGGCGAAGGGGCCGGCGAGGACACGTGAAAAATCGACGATGGTGATGCCGCTGAGCGGGCCGGAAACGACTTTGTTCAAACGATCCTCCTTGGGCGGGCGCGTTGGCGCCTGCGGTGGGTGCTGCCGCCCGTCTGTGCGGGGCTGGCGTTCAGTTGCTTTGCTGGAATGCTCCCTCGCATCGGCAGGCGTCTTTCCAGGGCGTGCCCACGACGGGGCGCCCGTGCGTCGCTTCGCTAGGTGTCCAGCAAGCCCAGCAGGGTCTCATTGAAGCGGTCCGCTGCCTCATAGGCGCACCAATGCCCGGCACTGGCAATGATGGCGTATTTCGCATCCGGGTGATGGCTGTGCAGCCAGCGCGGCCGCTCATGCATGTTGGGTCCGATGGTGGAATCCGTTTCGCCCCAGATCGCCGCCAGCCCGCATGTCAGTCCGGGCGTGCAGGTGGTGTGGGTTCGGCCCTTGTTGATGATGTCTATCCTCAGCCGGGAGCGTTCTGCATTGCTGGCCTGGATGTGCACTGCCAGGTCATCGATGTTCGCCGGATCGCCGATCATGATGACTTCCAGGTTGCGCCGGTGCGCGGCACGCCGCTCCGCTTCGGTCTTCGCATCGCGCCACCGCGCAAACGGGGGGATGTCGAAGCGCGTCACCCCTTCCATGTCCTTGCCGGCGGAAACCAGCACCACCTGCTTCACGCGCTCGCCCAGCAGCTTGGCCGCTTCGCAGGACACGCCGCTGCCGAAGGAGAAGCCGGCAAAGCGTATCGGCGCGTCCTTGCCGGTAATGTCCTCAATGCCGGCGGCCACGATACGCGCCAGGCTTTCGGTCGAGTAGGGCACGGGTGGCAGGTCGGAGTCGCCGAAGCCCGGTATGTCTCCGGCGATCACCCGGTAGTGCTGCGCCAGTGCACGCACATTGAAGACCCAGTGGTTCCAGGAGCCCAGGTTGCCATGCAGCAGGATCAGGTCGGGGCCACTGCCCCAGATGCGCCAGGTCATGCTGCCTTCGCCGCACGGTGTCTTCCGGATGGTTGCACCCTTGTCGATCGCTTCCATCAGCGCAATGCGTGATTTGCCATCATTCATTTTTATGTGTCCGCCTCGTCCTTTC
Source organism: uncultured Pseudomonadota bacterium (assembly GCA_903864555.1). The sequence goes on from CAIPGJ010001050.1 coordinate 1,569, forward strand.
GGGAGTGACTGCCTTGCCAAACCCGCGATGGCGAGTGTACAGTGAATGCAATGTATACAAAAGATCGCGGGCGGCCTTGAAGTACTTCGGCTGGACAGCGACAGGTGCAGCAAGCGCAAGGAGGCGTGTGTGGTTTTCGCCGCGGCTTTGTCGCAGCGTGATGGCGCGGGTCCGCATCGGGCCCGGTCCCCAATACTCCTTCCAGGGCGCCGTTTTTCCACGTGACAACCGGGCAGCGATCCGGATCACGCCAATGCATGAGCAAAGGAGGAAACATGAGATCAGCACGCTGGTTGGCAGGCCGCAGTCTTAGAGCGCCTAACAATGCAAGGGGATACTCCCCTCGCGCTCTCCGACATCAGATGCACTTAATGGCACTTCTGTTAGGGGTTCTTAGACACAGGATGGGTTCGGTGGTCACTGCCCTGGCGGCATGCACTGTGGCTTGCATGGCGGCGCCGGCCTTTGCGCAGGAATTTCCGGTCAAGCCCATCCGCTGGATCGTGAGCTTCAGCGCCGGCGGGCCCACCGACACCATTGCCCGCATCGTCGCGGCCAAGCTGGCCGAGGCATGGGGACAGCCTGTGGTCATCGAGAACCAGGGCGGCGCCGGCGGCACCATCGCCGGCAACATGACGGCGAAGGCTGCACCCGATGGCTACACCATGCTTTACGTGTCGGCCTCACACGCCATTGCCCCGAGCATCTACAAGTCCCTGCCTTACGATCCGGTGGCCGACTTTGCGCCGATCACGGTGATCGCCAACACGCCCTTCGTGCTGGTGGTCAGTCAGGTCGTTCCGGTGAAAACGGTGAAGGAATTGATCGCCCTGGCCAAAGCGCAACCCGGCAAGCTGAGCTTCGCCTCCTCCGGTGCAGGCGCGTCCAACCATCTGGCCGGCGAACTGTTCAAGACCATGGCCGGGCTCGACATCGTTCATGTACCCTACAAGGGGCAGTCCCAGACCACCGCCGATCTGATGTCCGGGGTGGTGTCGATGACCTTCGGCAGCCCGGTCCAGGCGCTGCCGCTGATTTCGGCCAACAAGGTGCGCGTCATTGGTGTCACTTCAAAGGCGCGCTATTCGCCGCTGCCCGACGTGCCGACGGTGGAGGAGGGCGGGCTGCCCGGCTATGAGGCGGGGACATGGCATGGCGCGCTTGCGCCCCGGGGGACGCCGCCACGCATCGTCTCGCGCATACAGGGCGAGATGGCGCGGGCGCTGAGGATGCCCGATGTTCTGGCCAGTCTGGCCAAGATCGGCGTGACCGCGGTAGGCAGCACGCCCGAGGAATTCAGTGCATTGCTGAAGACCGAGGTGGTGAGGTGGTCGGATGTCGCACGCCGCAGCGGCGTGGTGGCGCAATGACA
>CAIPGJ010001051.1 GCA_903864555.1 uncultured Pseudomonadota bacterium
ATATATAAATCCAGAGCCTTCATCAAGGCTGCGCTTTCCCTCAAGGTGATGCTGCCGGCCGCCACAGTGAACCGGCCCGGAAATATCCCTGCCATGATGTCTGCACCCTTGGCTGCCGCTTCATCACCCAGAATAACGAAGTGGGCAGAAGGATGTTCTTCGCTTATCTGCCGGGCAAGCGCCGCGAACCGATCCAGTGGCCAGTCGCGATGCGCCTTGGTGGGAAAACTGAAAGGCTGCAAGCCAATCAAGGGTGTGGCACCCGCGGCACGCGTCCTCAGCCACGATCTCGCTGCAGCGAACTCGCGATCGCTGACCGAATAAGCGAGCCGGTAGTCGGCACATTGCACACCAGCCGCGTCCGCCAGCAAATGCCGTTCAGCAACAGCATGCATAGATCTGTCCGGAGGTACGGGAACCAACTCAAGCCGCTTTTCACGGATTCCATCGAATTCCGGAAACGCAAACGCAACGGTCTGCTTTGCCTTCCTCAAGCAGTAACGCAGCAGTTGCTCGTCCCGCCCCCAGCAAATTGCCACGTCATATGTGGACCGTGGCAGACGTGATTGAAACCAAGCTGACTGCTTTGATATTGTCCCCAGCTCATCGATGAAGTCCAAGTTCTGCAGCACGTCTTTTCGCTGTGGATGAACCAGCACTTTCAGATATCCGGAAGCTGAACGAAGCGACCTCAGGGAGGGAGTGACAAGCATAGTGTCCCCGATCCGCGCAACCACAACTGCGCAGACCCTGGACTGCGGGCCCAGCAACACATCGGTCATACCCCAAGCACCCTCGCAAAAACTCCCTCCATGGCATTTAACATGCGGTCACTGGAAAACCTCGCCCTTGCTACAGCCAGAGCCGCCTTGGCCAGTCGGTCACGGAGCATTGAGTCGTCCTTCAACCTGCAAATAGCGTCGGCAATTTCGTCGGCACTCTGCGGTGTCACCATCAGCCCTGTTAATTCGTTCTCGACAATCTCCCCGATTGCGCCAACGGGAGTTGTAATGACAGGCAACCCGCAGGCCATTGCCTGCATGAGGGCCTGGGGCACACCTTCATTGGCGTAGGACGGCAAAACGAACAAATCAAAAGACCGCATCCATGTAGCAACGTCTTTCTGGTTCCCCGACATGACGACCCGTTCTTCTATGCCTAGTGCGCGACATTGGGCTTGCAAATTGTCCCGGCCAGGTCCATCACCCACAATCACGAGCTGCATCCTCTCATCCTGGATACTGGCAAAAGCATCCAAAAGGAAGCGGTGGCCCTTCCAACTGCGCAAGGTAGCAACAATACCCACAATGACGGTCGCCTCCGGCAGGCCGACCTGGGTACGCGAAGCCTGGCGATCACCAGGAGAAAAGGTCTGCAGGTCAATACCTGTGGGAACGGAAGTTACCCTGTCTGCATCCAACCCGGTCTGTTCCATGACCTGCCGACGCAATGCCTCACCGGTGGTAACAACATGAGCACAGGCTCGTGTGTAGAGCCATCTAGTTGCCAGATTGGCCGGTATGGGAGCAGACACATGCCGGGTGCGAACGATGGGCACCCTGTTCCCAATGCTAACCATGGCGGTAAGCCAGCTATCTGTTGAACTGTGGGTAACAAGAAGATCCGGCTCAAATCGGATTATGGCCTCGCGCAGAACACGATATCCGCTGTAACTCTTTCTATTGATCGGGATACCCACGGCCTGCAAGTTCTTGCTGACCGCTTCTAAGCGAATCGGCGACTCATCCGGCGCAGCAATCAGTACTTCATGGCCCCTGGCTGCCATACCAGCACATTCATTCAGCACCCGCAGTTCCTGACCACCCCAGCCGCAGGATGACTCGGTGTGCATGATTCTCAATTTCCTCATGCAGATCCGCTGGCAGCGTCTTCGACAAACTGAATCCGATAAAGCTTGGCATACAAGCCATCCTGGGACAGCAATCCTGCATGGGTCCCGGTTTCAAGTATCCTGCCCCGGGAAAAAACCGCAATGCGATCGGCCCGCTCTATGGTCGAAAGGCGGTGTGCAATAACGATTGTGGTACGCCCCTGCATGAGTGTAGCCAGCGCCTCTTGCACAAAACGCTCGCTTTCACTGTCCAATGCCGAGGTCGCTTCGTCAAGGATCAGGACAGGCGCATTCTTCAGCAGCGCCCGGGCAATAGCCAGACGCTGACGTTGTCCCCCGGACAATTTGACTCCATTCTCCCCGATCAGGGTCTGGAAACCTTCGGGCATTTCGCTGATGTACTCGATTGCATGGGCTGCACGCGCCGCAGCCTCGATTTCCACCATACTTGCGCCTTCCATGGTGCCGTAAGCAATATTCGCAGCAACGGTATCATTGAACAAGGAAACGTCTTGACTCACCAGCGCAATATTTGAACGCAGGTCGGCCAGTTTCAGTTCC
>CAIPGJ010001052.1 GCA_903864555.1 uncultured Pseudomonadota bacterium
CGATGCCGCGCTCACCGAACGCATACGCGGCTTGGGCATGCAGGTGGTCTGCACCGACATCCTGATGCCGCGGCTGCCCGAGCAGCAGCGGCTGGCGGCGGAACTGCTGGTGGTGGTGGGAACGTAGCTGGCCGGATAGTTTGTTGGCAGAGCGTTCAAAAAGGGGGGGGGCTGCCTTGCCCATGCATCAGAGGTGGTTGGGAGGAACGGGATTGCGCCCGCACGCCTGCCGGTCGGTTATAGTGGGCGCACAAGAAGATGGCAGTACGGGCGGAGAGCATCCGGCCGGATACTGTTTTCCTGCCGGCCGCAAGCCGGCAGTCCATACAGGAGGACGACATGTCAGGTTTCGATCTGGTCATACCGGAGGCGCCTGTTCCTGACGAGGTGGCGAATGTGGCCACCCGGCAGGTCGGCAAGGATGCCCTCACCATCGGCGTGTACGACAACGGCAAGGGCAATGCCGATTACCTGCTCAAGGCGGTGATGGACGGCATCAAGGCCGGGCTGCCCCAGGTGCGCTTCATTACCGGCCGCAAGCTCGCGATCGGCCCGATGGCCCCCGCCGATGTCGAGCGTTTCGTCGCCGAAGCCGATCTTGTCATCTCCGCCATAGGCGACTGAGGCTCGTGCACGTCGTGGAGTGTCCACGACATGTGTACGATGAGAAAGCGCGGCCTGTCCAGTGCGGTGATCTGCACCGAGTCCTTCCTCAAGCTGGCCAGCAACCAGGCCAAGGTATTCGGCGTGCCCGACCTGCACAAGATCGTCATCCCCCATCCGCTGGGTGGACTGACGCGTGATCGCGTGATGGAGCGGGCCGCCATCGTGGTGCCCAAGCTGGCCGCCTTCATCGATGAACTCACCGGCAAGGCCGGTGTGCAGGACAAGGGGGGCGCATGAGCACGGCCGAACTGCGTGAGACGCTGCACGTCGAAGGCGATTACGATGCCGCCTGCGATGTGATCGAGCAAAAGGGCTGGAGCGACGGCCTGCCGGTGGTGTTGCCCACGACAGAGCGCGTACGCGCCATGCTGCAGTACTGCGACCGACCCTGGGAGACGCCCATTGGCAAGATCGCGCCGCGCTACGGCCATGCCACGCCCATTCGGCTGGCGGCCAATGCCGTGATGGCCGGCTGCCGGCCGGAGTATTTCCCGCTGGTGATGCTGGCGATCGAGGCCATTTGCGATGAGGCCTTCAACCTCTACAGCCTGCAGGCCACCACGCACAACTGCTCCCCGCTGGTGATCGTCAACGGCCCCATTGCGAAGGAACTGAACATCAACGGCGGCACCGGCGCCTTCGGTCCGGGCCGGCGCAGCAACGCCACCATCGGCCGCGCCATCCGCCTGGCCATGCTCAACATCGGCGGAGGCACGCCCGGCTTTGGCGACATGGCCACCATGGGCTCGCCCGCCAAGTACACCTACCTTGTTGCCGAGAACGAGGCAGCCAATCCCTGGGAGCCACTGCATGTGGAGCGCGGCCTGCCGGCGCAGGCCAGCGCGGTGACGGTGATTGGCGCGGAATCGCCGCAGAACGTCAATGACCACGAGAGCACCAATGCCGAGGGACTGCTGCACACCCTGGCCGGCAGCATGCGTTCGCTCGGCATCAACGACAACTACCATCCCCTGCGCGCCCAGCCGCTGGTGATCCTCTCGCCCGAACATGCCCGCGTGATGGCCGATGGCGGTTATTCCAAATTGGATGTGAAGCGCTACCTGCACCGGCACACGCAGATGCGCCTGGGCGATTTTTCTCCGGAGAACATCGAGCGGCGCTTCCGAGGCAAGTACGAGAAGTATCGCAATGCCTCGCTGGATGAGCCCATCCTGCTGGGCAGGGATCCGGAGGCCATTCTCGTCGCCGTGATCGGCGGCCCGGGCAAGCATTCGGCCTTTGTGCCCACCTTTGGCGCCACCACCGCAGTGACGCGGGCGCTCAAGCGGCACGATGGCACGTTTGCCGGTTCGGTGGAGGAATTCAGGCACTAGGGGTGCTCTGGAAATCCCTGTTCATAGTTTCCCTGGCAGGATCGCAGGTACAGCAGCGCCCATCCAGGCAAAGGAGCCCATCGTGAAGCATCCGGTCAGCATCATTGCAGCAGGCCTCATCACCGCTGCTCTTGTCGGTGCCGCGCTTCCGTCCCTGGCAGCCGAGGCGGCCTATCCGAACAAGCCGATCCGCCTGGTCATTCCCTATCCGCCCGGTGGTTCGGTGGACTTCACCGGGCGCCAGGTGTCGTTGCGCTTCGGTGAAATCCTCGGCCAGCAGTTGCTGGTGGACAATCGTGGCGGTGCAGGCAGCACCCTGGGCCACGGCATGGTCGCGGCCGCCGCGCCCGATGGCTACACGCTCATGATCGCCACCTCTGCCGGCCTGGTGGGTGCACCGGCCCTGGGCATGAAGATCACCTACGATCCGCTCAAGGACTTCGCACCGGTGAGCATGGCCGCCTACGTGCCCTTTGCGCTGGCGGTCACCGGCTCGCTGCCCGTCAACAACCTGCAGGAACTCATCAAGCTCGAAAAGTCCCAGCCGGGCAAGCTCAACTACGGTTCACCCGGATCGGGCACGCCCAATCATCTGGGCTTCGAGTGGCTCAACATCCTCGCCGGCATCCAGCTCGTGCACGTGCCTTACAAGGGCGCCGGCCCTGCGCTGACCGACGTGATCGCCGGGCGGCTGCACATGATGTTTACCGGCATTCCGCAGGTGCAGCCCTTCATCAAGGCAGGCAAGGTCAAGGTCATCGCCGTGGGCCATCCCACGCGCACCGCGCTCATGCCCGATGCGACACCCATCGCCACGACGTTCCCGGGCTTCAGCGTGTCGGCCTGGCATGCCGTGGTGGCACCCGCCAGGACATCGCCAGCCATCATCGCGAAGCTCAACGCCACCGCGCTGGACGTGTTTCGCTCGCCGGATTACGTGAAGGGCACTCTCGCCGAGGGTGTCGAAGCCACCAGCAGCGCGCCCGAAGACGTCCTCAAGCTCGTCGCGAGCGAACTGTCGCGCTGGCGCCAGATCATCAAGGAAGCGGGGATTACACCCGAGTAAGCCGGAAACGGCATCCGGCATTCAAGGAGAGACAGGGCATGGGCAAGGATGAGCAGGGGCAGGGCGAGGGAATCTACGAAGTGGTCTGGCCGCTGGGGCGGTTCGTGTCGCGACCGGTCAAGCCGGCACCGGCCCTGGTGGATCTGAACGGCAAGACCGTTGCCCAGATGTGGGACTGGGTGTTCAAGGGTGACGAGATCTATGTCATCCTCAACGAGGAACTGCGCAAGCGGTTTCCAGGCATCCGCATCATCGACCATGTATCGATGGGCAACACCCACGCTGCCAACGAGCGTGAGTACGTGGCCAATCTGCCGGAGTTGCTGCGCCAGCAGGGCTGCGATGCCGTCATTTCCGGAGTAGGCGCCTGAGGGGCCTGCACGCCCGCCGTGTTGCGGGCCAGTGTTGCAGCCGAGAAGGCCGGAATACCTGCTGTATCCATCGTTGCCAGCCAGTTCCTGGCGCTGGGACGCGCTGTGGCCAAGGGCCTGGGTGCCTCCGATGTCGCCATCGCTGAGTATCCGGGTGTGCCCATGATCGACACCTCGGAGCAGTTGCGCGAGAAGGTCGTCAATCACCTGCTGCCGGAGATTCTCAAGGGGTGGGGCGAGCGCTCGCAAGTGGCGGAGACGCCCGAACCGGCACCCGAGCCTCAAGCCAGCGACATTGTGTACCGAGGCACCTTGCAGGAGGTGCAGGACCACTTCGACAATCAATTGTGGACCGATGGCCTGCCGGTGATTCCGCCCACTGTGCAGGCGGTGGAGGCCTTCCTCGAATTCAGCGATCGCTCACCTGGAGAAGTGCTGGGCATCTGCCTCCCCGAGTATCGGGAGGCCACCATCTGGAACATTGCGGTCAACGGCGTCATGGCTGGCTGCCGCCCGGAATACATGCCGGTGCTGATTGCCGTGGTCGAGGCCGTGCTCGATCCGGACTTCTGGCTGGAGGATGCCGGCGCGACCCCGGGCTGGGAGCCGCTCATCATCCTCAACGGGCCCGTCATCCGCGATCTGGACTTCAACCATGCAGCCGGGGTGATGCGCGTGGGCCGGCGCGCCAACACCAGCATCGGGCGCTTCCTGCGCCTGTACATGCGCAACGTCGCCGGCCAGCGCATTCCGCCAGGCGCCACCGACAAGGGCAGCATCGGCTTCACCTTCAATGTGGTGCTGCCGGAGAACGAGGACGCCGTCACCGAAATGGGATGGCCGCCTTTCAGCGTGGACCGCGGCTTCAAGTCGGGTGACAACATCGTCACGCTGCAAAGCTGCGTCAATGTGTCACAGCCCACCTACACGGGCGGCCGCTCCGCGCTCAATCATGTGCAGATCATTGCCGAGGTGATCGGCGAGGCCAATGCCTACTGGTCCCACTGCGGCATCCTGCACCGGCACAACTATCCCCTGTTCGTGCTGGGGCCCAGCGTGGCGAAGGTCATCGCCGAGGATGGCTGGAGCAAGGACGACATCCGCAACTACCTGTACGAGAACGTGCGCATTCCGGCTTCTCGAGTGGAGAAGTACGCACGCAACGGCCACTTCGCCGACTACGATCTGAAGGACCTGGTTGCCCGCGGCATCCTGCCTGCGGAGTATCACGAGTCGGACGATCCGGAGCGACTGGTGCGCGTGTTCATCAAGCCGGAGTGGATCAACATCGTGGTGGCGGGAGACCCCGGTCGCAACCAGTCCAAGGGCTACATCCAGAATCACCGGCAGGGCATGCCGGTGAGCCGGCAGATCACATTGCCCGCGCAATGGAAGGAACTGCTTGCGCGCAGCAGGCAAAGGCAGCTTTCAAGGTAGAAGAAATTGCAGGGCGTTGTACCGCTGGGCCACGGTGATCAAGGCAGCAGGCATCACCCCGGAGTAGGGCGTGCTCCAGACAAGAACAGATAATTGACGGAGGGACACAATGACGTTTTTCGAAGCAAGCTTGAAATCGGTGGCAGGACTGGCCTGTTCAGCCCTCTTCGTTGCTGCCCCGGTCCATTCGCAGGCGCAGACCTGGCCGTCCAAACCGGTGCTGATGGTCTTTGGTGGTGGTACCGGCACGCCGCTGGAAACCGCCTTCCGCCTGGTGGCGGCCGAGACGACGAAAACCCTGGGTCAGCCCATCATCTGGGAGAACCGACCCGGTGCCAACGGCAGGCTGAGTGTAAATGCACTGAGGTCCGCACCCGCCGATGGTTACCTGCTCGCCATGGGCACTGATGCCATCCTGATCTCGCAGCCGCTGTCCGATCCGGAGTTCCAGTTCCAGCCCGGACGTCACTACCTGCCGGTGGCTTTCATGATGGAGTTTCCCTCGGTGCTGGCGGTGCAGCCCTCCTTGGGCGTGAAGGACATGAAGGGCCTGCTCGCCTACGCGAAGTCCAATCCGGGCAAGCTCAACATCGGCGGCGTGGCGGGCGGTAGCGGCTACTTCCTCGCGGAGCGCTTCCGCCAGACCGCAAGCATCGAAGTGCAATTGGTGCCCTACAAGGGTTCGCCCCAGGCCATGATTGATCTGGTGGGTGGGCGCATCCAGATGCAGTTCGCGCCGGCCAGTGCCAAGCAATTCATCGAGACCGGCAAGCTGGTCGGCATCGCCACCACCGGCAGCCAGCGCTGGAGCGCCTTCCCGGAACTGCCCACGCTCACCGAAGAAGGCGTACCCATCACCACCACCTTCTGGTACGGCGCCATCGCGCCCATGGGTACGCCCGTCGATGTTGTGGGCAAGCTGAACAGGAGCCTGCTGTCAGCCGCCACCCAAGCCGATATTCGCAGGAGGCTCGACGCCGACTTCGGCATGACCACCGGTAAGCATGCAAGCCCCGAGGAGTTCGCCGCTTTCATTCGCTCGGAGACCACCGTTTGGGGGCCGATCATCAAGAATGCAGCGGTGAAGCTGGATTGAGCTTGCATGCCCAACACTGCTGCCTCATCCGATTTTCAAACCAGTGAACTTAGAAGCATGACCCCGGAAGAGCGGCTCGTCAGGCATGTATGCATGACCACATACGCCGACCTGCCTGCAGCTGCCCTGGAAGCTGCTCGTCGCGAAGTATTGTGGTGTTTGGGTACGTCCTTTGCAGGCGCCTCAGCGCCCGGATCGGAGCTTGTGCTCGCATTTGCCAGGCAGACGGGCCAGGGCAGGTCGACTGTCGTGGGTCATGGCAGCCGGATAGCGCCCGCCCTGGCGGGATTTGCCAACGGCTGTTTTGCAAAGGCTCTGGAATTCGAAGACAAATGGTGGATGGACTACGGTTGTGCCTATGCAATAGGTACGGCGGTGGTGCCGGCGGCTTTTGCCATGGCGGAAGAGTTGGGTGGGGTCAGCGGAAAAGACCTTCTGGCAGCCGTGGCAATCGCCACTGATGTCGAGGCACGCCTGATCAAGGTTGTTCCCAAGGCCATCTATACCGGATGGAACCCGTCCTACCTCTTTGCTGCATTTGGCGCAGCCATTGCCGCTGGCCGGCTGCTGCGCCTGAATGGCACGCAGATGCACCATGCGCTCGGGCTTGCTTATGCGCAAGCGGCCGGTAACCGGCAGAGCATGCTGGAAGGCGTCCTGGGCAATCGCCTTCAAATGGGCTTTGCCGTACGCAATGGGGTCAGCGCTGCGCAGCTGGCTGCATTGGGCGTCACCGGTGCCGGCGAATTTCTCACGGGAAAATTCGGCCTCTATGCGCTGTTTTTCAAGGAGGAGGAACAGCGCATAGAGGCATTGACAGATAATCTTGGCGCCCACTTCCTCGGCAGCGATTTGGGTTTCAAGGCCTATCCCTGCTGCGCCGCGACCCATCCGGCACTGGATGCGATCCAGTCCATCCTGGGTGACAGCGACTTCAGGCCAGAGAGGGTGGAGTCAGTGGCGATCTTCGGTTCGGAGCGCATGCGCATTACCGTGGAGCCTCGCGAATTGCGTCAGGTGCCGAAAACCCAGGCGGATGCACAGTTCAGCATGGCTTGGAGCGCTGCTTGCCTCATCGTTGATCGCAGACTGCGCCTGTCGCACTACACCGATGCCACGCTGGGCCAACAGCCCTACGCAGCGCTATCGGCCAAAGTTCAGACCCACCTGGCACTGGATCGCGAGCAGGTCAGCGTCGAGATTTGTCTGGACGGTGGCTGCAAGTTGCATTCGTCAACGGTGCAGGCACCCAAAGGACATCCGGAAAATCCCTTGTCGATCGAAGAGATCATCGACAGCTCTCGGGATTGTGTCAGGCATGGCCCCAAGAGCCTGCCTGAAGCACAGACGGAGCAGGCCATGAGCCTCATCCTGCAGCTGCAGGATGTTGCGGACGTGGCGGAGGTGATCCGGCTGCTGGCCTGAGCCAGTCCGTGATGTCA
>CAIPGJ010001053.1 GCA_903864555.1 uncultured Pseudomonadota bacterium
ACCAAGCTCAAGCTGCAGGCCCTGGGTGCTGCCGGTGAACTGGAAGTTACCGTGGCGGCCTCAGCGGCCGACAAGGCCAGGAGCCAGCTCGACCTGCGCGAATCGCAAATGGCCTACTGCCAGGTGAGCGCCCCGTTTGCCGGCCGCGTGGCGCGCCTGCGCGTGAAGACCTCCGAGAGCGTCAACATCAACATGCCGCTGGTGGAACTGGTGAACACGTCCTCGCTCAAGGCGCAGATGTTCGTGCCCTCCACCTACATCCGTGTGCTCAAGCCGGGCATGCCCTTCCAGGTCAAGCTGGAAAGCGGGCAGATCTTCCGCGCGCGCATCAACAAGCTCAACTCGCGCGTCGAAGGCGTGAGCCAGCAACTCGAGATAGAAGGCCGCTTCGATGGAACACCGCAGGGGCTGCTCCCCGGCATGGTAGGCACGGCGCAGTTCCCTGTGCGTCCGGGAAGGTAATCCAGGGAGATGGCTGACACACGAGATATCACCGTGGGGCTGCTGCAACTGGAAACCCAGCTACAGGCCGCATTGAGCGCAGCCGAAGTTGCATTCACTGCCGCCAACGAGTCCTTCAACGTACTCAAGTACGACCAGGCTGTGGTCTGGAGTCACGACATATTCAACAGCCCGATCGTCACGGCCGCCTCCGGCCTTGCCGACCTGGCGCTGGACAGTCCCTATGTGCAGTGGCTGGGACGTGCCATCCGGGCCTTCCCCGAAGGCCCCACCAGCGTGAGCCAGGTAAAGCTCTCCGATCTGCCGGAGCACATCCACGCCGAGGGCAGCGAATGGTGCTCCGAGCACCTGCTGGTGTGCACCCTCAAGGGACCCGACGGCCTGGGCCGCGGTGGCCTCCTGTTCACCCGGACCGACCCCTTCGGCGAGCAGGATGTCGCGATCGCCGAATGGATAGCGCGGTCCACCGGCTACAGCCTGTGGGCCTGGCGCGGCGAACAGCGCAGCTTGCTGCGCAAGCTGGGCAGGCGCAACACCCTGATTGCCGCAGGCGCGTGCGCCGTGCTGGTGTTGGCGCTCAGCCTGGTGCCTGTGCAACTCAGCGCCCTCGCCTCGGCGGAAATCACGCCGCAGAGCCCCATCCCGGTGACGGCCCCGGTGGAAGGCATCATCAAGGAAATCGTCATCAAGCCCAACCAGACGGTGCGGGCGGGCGAAGTCCTGGCCGTGCTCGATGACACCGCGCTGCGCAACCGGCTGACGGTGGCACAAAAGGCCCTTGAGATCGCGCGTGCCGATTCGCAGCGCGCCATCAACAAGGCCTTCGGCGACGAAGCCAGCCGCGCCGAGCTGCAGGTGCTGGTGGCGCGCGTGCGTGAGAAAAGCGCCGAGGTGAACTACCTGTCCGACCTGCTCGGGCGCCTCACCATCAACGCGCCGCAGGGTGGCGTCGCGGTATTTTCCAACGCCGATGAATTCACCGGCAAGCCGGTGCAGCCGGGCGAGCGCATCATGATTCTGGCCGATCCTTCGCTGATCCGTGTCACCGCCATGGTCGCACCGGACGATGCCATACGGCTCGAGGCTGGCACCGAGGTCAAGGTCTTCCTCAACATCGATCCGCTCAATCCGCTGGCCGGGCGTGTCACGCGCTCCTCCTATGAAGCGATGGCACAGCCGGATGGCTCGCTGGCCTACGTGGTGCAGGTCGAACTCCTCGAAGGCCATGGTTTCCCCCGCATCGGCTTGCGCGGCACCGCCAAGATCTACGCCGAGCAGGTGTCGCTGGGCTATTACCTGTTCAGGAAGCCGCTCGCCTTCCTG
>CAIPGJ010001054.1 GCA_903864555.1 uncultured Pseudomonadota bacterium
AGGTGAAGGACCACGACCCGGCCACCTCCATCGTCACCACCCTGGCCCAGGAAAAGCAGTTCAACACTTTCTTCCGGCTGACCAGCGCCGCTGTCATCGCCAGGCTGCGCGAGACCTTCCCCGACCTGCCCGAGCACCCGGATGCGAAGACCGTGTTCGTCAAGCTGCGGGAGTTGCGCAACAAGTGGTGAGCGGGGGGATCTTGAGTGTGCAGATGAGTCAGCGCCTGTTGGTCCCGCTTCCGGCAATTCGGTAAAAGAACCTCTGCGAACAGGCAGGCGCTCGCGGTCGAATGTGCGTACTTGAAGGGGGTGGCAAAAGCCCTTCGCCTGCATGCGGGGCGTGACATACTGCCCGCTGAGCCGTCATGGCAGTGCCATTCCAGGGAGGAACATGGACATCCTCGACTTGCTGAGATTCGTGGTGAAGAACAAGGCCTCCGACTTGCACCTGTCACCTGGCCTGCCCCCCATGATCCGCATTCACGGCAGCATCAAGCGCCTCAACCTGCCGTGCATGGATTCCACCGAAGTGCATGACATGATCTACGAGGTCATGAGCGATGGGCAACGCAAGCGGTTCGAGGAATGCCTGGAATGCGATTTTTCCTTTGCCGTGCCTGATCTTGCGCGTTTCCGCGTCAATGCACTGGTGGAGCAGCGTGGGCCGGGCGCGGTGTTTCGCACCATCCCGTCGAAGATTCTCGGCCTGGACGATCTGAACGCTCCCAAGGTATTCAAGACGATTGCCGAAAACAGCCGTGGAATGGTGCTGGTGACAGGCCCGACCGGGTCGGGGAAGTCCACCACGCTTGCCGCCATGGTGAACCATGTCAATGAAAACCTTGAGGGACACATACTCACCATCGAAGACCCCATAGAGTTTGTCCACGAAAGCAAAAAATCCCTGGTGCGCCAGCGGGAACTGGGGCCGCATACCCTGTCATTTGCCAATGCCCTGCGTGCAGCACTGCGCGAGGACCCCGACGTGATACTGGTGGGTGAAATGCGCGACCTGGACACCATCCGGCTGGCCCTTTCTGCGGCCGAAACTGGTCACCTCGTATTCGGCACCCTGCACACCAATTCGGCGGCCAAGACCATAGATCGCATCATCGATGTGTTCCCGGCGGCGGAAAAGGAGAACATCCGGACCATGCTGTCCGAATCGTTGCAGGCAGTCATCTGCCAGGCCCTGCTCAAGACCAAGGATGGCACTGGGCGTGTGGCCGCGCACGAGATCATGGTGTGCAACTCTGCCATCCGCAACAACATCAGGGAAAACAAGATCGCCCAGATCACCGGCATGCTGCCCACGCAGAGAAATATCGGCAATCAGACCCTGGACCAGTGCCTGCAGGACCTGGTGAAACGCAACATCGTTTCCATCGAAGAAGCCCGCTTCAAGGCCATCAACAAGGAATTGTTTGGCCCGGGGTAGTGTCCGAAGTCGGGATCAGGTCCTGGTACACAGTCATATTCACCGAACAAACGATTCAGGACACAGGCTGGGCAGGACGGGCAGGCCATTTGGCAGGGCCTGTGCCGCACCCGACACCCATGTACGATAAGACCCTCAACGATTAGGCAGAAAGCCCCGCCCCCATGATCCCCTTCTCCGTCCTCGACCTCTGCCCCATCGCCGAAGGCAGCACTGCAGCCCAGGCATTCAGGAATTCGCTGGAGCTCGCCCAGCTGGCCGAGCGGCTGGGCTACAAGCGCTTCTGGCTGGCCGAGCACCACTCGCTGCCGGGGGTCGCCTGCGCCGCGACCTCGGTGCTGATCGCCCACATCGGCGCGGGCACCAAATCCATCCGCATCGGCTCGGGCGGCATCATGCTGCCCAACCATGCGCCCATGGTCATCGCCGAACAGTTCGGCACGCTCGAATCGCTCTACCCGGGCCGCATCGACCTCGGCCTGGGGCGCGCACCGGGATCGGACCAGGCCACCTCGCAGGCGCTGCGCCGTCCGCCCACCGCAGGCGATGATTTCCCGCAGGAAGTGGGCGAGTTGCTGCACTGGTTTGCGCCGGAGCGCGAAGGCCAGCGCGTGGTGGCGGTGCCCGGGGCAGGGCTGAAGATCCCCTTCTGGATCCTCGGCTCCTCCACCTGGGGAGCGCAG
>CAIPGJ010001055.1 GCA_903864555.1 uncultured Pseudomonadota bacterium
AACAGCAACCACTGAGCTTCGATCATGGGGGGCCTTCGTGATGCCTAACGTGAAACAGGTGCCCGAAAAGGCGATTGCAAAGTCGCCTCGTTTTTCTTCTGGACTGCAATCCCCCGCGGGTTCAAATGCTTATCCATCCCGTCGCCTTCCACCTGACTTTGCTCGCAGCCTGCCGGACCGGCAAGTGCCTGAATACTCGAAACTTCAGGCCAACAAGTGTCCACTATACGACGTTCATGCTGGGTGCGGTATCACTGAAAGTGCGAGGGGCGCAGTCAACTTCCCCCACTTTACATTTCTTTACCTCCCCGCAAAGCCCGCGCAACCCCCGCTGCCTAATCTGCATTCCGTGGGCAGGCTGCAGGCGTGGCTTGCAGTCCCGGCCCCGTCAACCTGACATCACCTTACGGAGCCCGATATGAATACGCAGTCCGACAACAGCAAGACCGAATCTCCCTCGACCACTTCAGCCGCCGGTGCCGCCACAGACGCTGGCGATGGCAAGCGCAGCATTTGCAGCCGCGACGGCGAGGGCTGTGGCCGCGGTGGGCGGCGTTGTGGCAGGAAGGTGCTTTTCGTGCTGGGCATCGTGCTGGTGGCGGGCCTGGCCGGCAGTTTCATCGGCAAGTCCTTCGCCCACGGCGGGCCGGCTTTCTTCGGCATGCACGGCACCAGCTTCAGCAGTGATCCGGCCCGCATGGAGGAGGGCATTGATCGCATGGTGCGTCGCTTCGCCGGGCGGACCGAGGCCACGCCCGAGCAGCAGCAGAAGCTGTCGGTGATCGCCAAGGCGGCGGCCCGTGACATCATGCCGGTGCGTGAGCAGTTGCAGAAGGCGCGCACCCAGGCGGTGGAACTGCTGAAGGCGCCGGCCGTGGACCGTGCCGCCATCGAGCGCCTGCGCAGTGAACAGCTGCAGCTGGCCGACACGGTGAGCCAGCGCATCACGCGGGCCATGGGGGATGCAGCCGAGGTGCTCACCCCCGAGCAGCGCCAGAAGATCGCCGGCCGCATGACGGAGTGGATGGAGCGCTCCGGGCGTGGTGATCATCGCTGGTTCGGCAGCGGCAGTCAGAGCCCGGCCACGCCGGTCGCGCCGCCCGCTGGTGCCAAGTCGGCCTGATCGTGAGAGACCTGCCTGCATGGCGGCTTGAGTCAAGGGCGCCATGCGGGTATGGTCGGGTGAGGGGATGGGTGAAGGAGTATGGATGATCGCGGGACTGTATGATCACATTGATGGTTGTAAGCCAATGAAGACGGTTTATTGCTCATGAAATTGATCATATTGAAATTCGACACCGCTATTCGGCCCCCTTCAGACCCGATCTCCCTTCCTGCCTCGCTTCTTGCCTCCCACACCTGACAACTCACCCTCCATGTCCCAACGCATCCTCATCATCGAAGACGACCCGCGGCTGGCGGCCATGGTGGCCGACTATCTCGGTCAGTCGGGCTTTCGCGCCACGGTGGCCCCCGATGGCGGCTCGGGTCTCGCCCGCCTGGGCAAGGAGCCATTCGATGCGCTCATCCTCGACCTGATGCTGCCCGACATGGATGGCCTGGAGGTGTGCCGCCGCGTACGCGCGCAGGATGAACATGCGGCGCTGCCCATCCTGATGCTGACCGCGTGCGGCGATGCCACCGACCGGGTGGTGGGGCTGGAGCTGGGCGCGGACGATTACCTGCCCAAGCCCTTCGAGCCACGCGAGCTGCTGGCGCGGCTGCGGGCGGTGCTGCGCCGCTCCGGCACAGTGCGGGGATCGACGCGTGACGGCGAGGTGCTGGCCCTGGGCCGGCTGGAGATCGACCGCGGCGCG
>CAIPGJ010001056.1 GCA_903864555.1 uncultured Pseudomonadota bacterium
ACCAGTACCAGTTCTCCGGCAAGGAGCAGGTGTCGATGAGCCTGCTCAAGGGCGCCTTTCGCACCATCACCGGCCTGATCGGGCGCACCAACAAGACTGCCTATCGCCTCGTCACGCCGACGGCGACGGTGGGCATACGCGGCACCGAATACCTGGCGCAGCTGTTCGGGCAATCGCTCACCATCGCGGTGGGCGAGGGCAGCATCGGCATCACCAACAACTTCGGCACCATCGTGGTCAACACCGGGCAGACCGGCTTCGTGCGCAGTCCCAACTCGGCGCCGCAGGTGGTGGCCGTGGTGCCGACCCTGGCGCCGCCCCCCGCAGTGACAGTGGCCGAGGCCAAGAAGAGCGAGGAGCGCAGCGCCACCGGCTCGCCCGTCACGGTGCAGGACAACAGCAGCGGGTCCATCAACTCGCTGTACACATCGGTGGCAACCACCGGCACCACCACGGGCTCCACCGGCGGCAGCCACGGCGGCGGCACGACAGGTAGCACCACTGGCGGCACGTCCTCCGGCGCGGTGAGCGCGGCGCTGGGCGCAGGGCCTTATTCCATCGTCTACGCGGCCGGCGTCAACGTCGGTATCGATGGGCGCGACGCCGTGAACGCCACTTTCTCCTCTGCCGGGGCGATGCAGTCCTACACCTGGACCGTCAACAGCGCGGAAGCGCCGACGGCGGGCACCAACGCCGTCGCCGATGTTGCCGGCAACCAGCACGTTGCCGTTGGCCGCTGGAATGGCGGCACCACGGGCGGCGGCTTCTACAGTTCCGGCGGGCTGAATTTCTCCGCCAACCAGGGCTTCCACTACGCCATCGGCGTGCCCTCGCCGACGCTGCCCGCCACCGGCACGGCCACCTACGCCGTGAGGTCTGCCACCAGTCCCACCGTGGCCGACGGCAGCAAATCCCCCGGCACGGCCACCGGGTCCCTGGCCGTGCAGTGGGGCGGCACCAGCACCAAGGTCGGCCTGCACTTGAGCGTGACCATGCCGGGTGAAACCACCTACCAGGTGCTCAGCACTGGCGGCACCGCCAATCCCGCCTCGACGGAAATCGTCGTCGGGACCGGTGGCCTGTGGTCCGGCTTCAATCTGCTGACCACGGGCAGTGGTTATTCCTGCTCCGGCACCTGCAACACCTCGGTGCGCGGCTTTTTCGCCGGCACCGCCCAGGAGGGGGCCGGCCTGAGCTATCGCCTCGGCACCAATGCGACCAGCAAGGCCATCGATGGCGCCATGAGCTTCCAGCCCGGCAGCATCAGCACGGTGTCCAGCCTGACCTTGCCGAGCACCGGCGGCGTCGGGCCGCTGGGCAGCGCGCCGGACCGGATTTTTACGTCACAGGCAGGAGCCGTCGGTGGCGCTGGTCCCGGTTTTTTCACCAATGCCGCCTTCAACACCAGCAATGCCCTGACGTCCTTTACCACCTTCACCGGTGGCAACACCAATGGCACGGCCAGCGTCAGCGATTTCGGCGGCAACAGCTTCGTGGCCTGGGGCCGCTGGAACAATGGCACACCGACGCAGACCAGCTCGCTGGGGACGTCCATCCCTGTCACCGCCATTCCTGCCAACGCCGGCTTCCACTACCTGGTGGGCGTGCCGGCCACCACCATACCGGCCTCCGGAACGGCGACCTACAGCCTCGCCGGGGCATCGGCACCGACCATCAGCGACGGCAGCATCGCACCGGGCAGCTTTGCCGGCAGTCTGGCGGTGAACTTCGCCGGCGCAGCGACGCGGGTCGCCCTGGCTGCCACGGTGACCATGGGTGCGGATATTTACACGATGACCACCACCGGTGGCCTGGCCAATCCGTCCACCTCGCAGATCGCCATGGCCAACAGTGGTTCGGCGGCCAACAAGACCACCTGGGCTGGCGTCTCCAGCATCGTGGTCGCTGTTCCGGTGACCGGTGTGACCAATTGCGTGGGCTGTCAGGCCACCATACAGGGCAGCTTCTTCGGTGCCAACCTGGAAGCGGCCGGCATCAACTACAACATCGGCGGCGTGGGCGGCGGGCTGAAGTCCATCCAGGGTTCCGCAGCCTTTTCTAAGAACGCGCCTGCCATCTGAGCGGTGCAGCCGGGCCGGCGATCGCCGTCCCGCGCCTTTACGTGATCACAATGTCTTATTCCTCCTAATGATGGCGGAGTGATCATCACGGAATTGATCACATCACCAGCCTTCATCCCGGGACCTGGGGCAGCCGCTCCGCCCGGACCATGGCGTCCCGCCCGGCATGGCCCTAAACTGACCGCACAAGAAAATCCATAAATCGTTGCAGCAGGGTGGTTCAACCAAAGGAGGCTGGCATGTTGCGCATTGCGTTGGCACTGGTGTGCTCGTTCGTCACGTCGTTGCTCGTTTCAGTTCCCCTCGTCACCGAGGCACAGGCGCAGGCCAAACCGCTGCGCCTCGCCAATAACTACCCATCCAGGGCGGTGCGCATCATCGTCGGCAATGCGCCGGGCGGTGGCTCCGACACCATCGGCCGGCTGATCGGCCAGAAGCTCACCGAGCGTTTCTCGCAGACCTTCTTCGTCGAGAACCGCGCCGGTGCCGGCGGGCTGGTGGGCATGGAGATGGCGGCCAGGGCCGAGCCGGACGGCTACACGCTCTACCTTGCCAGCGGCAGCGGTACGGTGAACGCGGTGCTGATCAGCAAGGTGCCCTACGACGTGCGCAAGGCCTTCTCCTATGTCGCCCAGTTGTCCTCGGCGCCCACGATCATGGCAGTGCACCCCGGCCTGCCCATCCAGTCGGTGAAGGACTTCATCGCTTATGCCAAGGCCAATCCGGGCAAGGTCAACTACGCCTCGGCCGGCATCGGCTCCTCGGCGCACCTGGTGGGCGAGTTGCTCAACTATCGTGCCGGCATCGACATGCTGCACGTGCCCTACAAGGGCATCGGCCCGGGCATCATCGATGTCATCAGCGGGCGCACCCACGTCATGTTCGGCAGCGCCATTTCCACCATGCCGCATGCCAAATCCGGCAAGGTGCGCGCCATCGGCGTTACCAGCGAGAAGCGCGCGCGTTCCTTGCCGGACATCCCGGCCATTGCCGAAGCTGGGATGCCCGGCTTCAACTGGGTGGGCTGGTTCGGCATCCTTGCCCCGGCCGGCCTGCCGCAGCCCATCCTGGTCGGTCTCAACCGCGAGATCGTGTCCATCCTCGGCATGAGTGACATGCAGGCGGCGCTGGCCGCGGATGGTTCCGAGGCAGAACCCGGCCC
>CAIPGJ010001057.1 GCA_903864555.1 uncultured Pseudomonadota bacterium
GCAGCAAGGCTGACATGATCTGCATCGGCACCCGCGGCATGACCGCTTCGGGCAACCTGCTGCTCGGTTCCGTTGCCACCAAGGTGTTGCACCTGGCGGAGTGTCCGGTGCTCACCATCAAGTAGCCAGTAGTCCGTTCGAGACCGGCATCGGCGCGGTCCGGGCCGGAGCGGCGCACGGGTAAGCCACTTGTCAAAGGTTCTTCGCCAATTTCCGGGGACGGCATTGGCAGCAAGCTTGGCAGGCCCGGGGTTTATCCCCTTGTCAAAGGGGGCCGACTGGCCGCAGGCCAGCGGGGGGATTTTGACCCGCCGGGCGAATCTGCCTGCCTTCGCAAGCTATGGCCGTGTATCCAGGTGATGGCTGTTGCTTTGCAGGCAGGAAGACGCCGGACGACAACCAGGCCTTCCATCCAGCCATGACTGGCACACTGTAGAAGACAGCCGGAGAAAATCCCCCCGCTCGTTCGCTGCGCTCACGGGCCGGCCCCCTTTGACCAGGGGGTTAACACCGCTGGCCCTGCCGCGCTTGCCTCTGCGCCATCACTCTGGGCAATCAGCGAAGCACAAATAAAGACCGGGCCCAGTTATGAAACCCGGGCCCGGCATGTCTTGCAGGTGTGTGTGACTGGCGGATTACGGCTGTGCGGGGGTGTTGCCCTGGCCGCGATGTCCAGCGTGTGCACCTTGCTTGCCCGGACCGCCGTGTTGATGTGCTTCGTCCTGGCCGGGCTTCTCTGCGCTGCGCATGCCGTGCTGGTGGCCGGCGCCGGGGCGGGAGGGCGTGGCGCTCGCCACCTGATCGCCACCGTGGCGACCCTGCATGCGTCCCTGCATCTTGCCCTGCATCTGCGTGCCGTGTTGCTGCATCTGTTGTCCTTGCATCTGCATGCGGTGTTCACCGGGTCCGGCGTGACCTGCGGGGCTGGCCTGGACTGCGGCAGCCATGATCAGGCCCAGACCTGCGATGGCGAACAATGATGTTGTTTTGTTTTGCATGATGAATTTCCTTCTGAATGATGGATAGGGTGCTGCCTGTGATTGCCGTGCCCTGCTCCTGCATCGCCAGGCATGATTGCGGCATCACCAGTAAGAACGTGCCAGTGCGCCATCGGTTCGCGCCTGCATCGGCTGTTTTGTATCCGCGCGTAAGCAATCCGGATAAGGCTTACGCCTGCTTACATCCCAGGGCGCTGTGGCGCTTCATGTCGGCCTGGAGAGGTCCCTTGATACAGGTCACAATCCCCGCGGGTGACTGTGTCACACTGGTATCGCACAGAAGCAAATCAGCACTCAGGCAAGAGGTCAAGGCCATGGATATACAGTTTCTCGGGGCAACCGGCACGGTGACCGGTTCACGCTATCTCTTTCGCAGCGGCTGGCGGCAGATCCTCGTGGATTGCGGGCTGTTCCAGGGTTACAAGCAACTACGGCTGCGCAACTGGGCGCCGCTGCCCATCGATCCGGGCACCCTTGATGCGGTGCTGCTCACGCATGCCCACATCGACCACAGCGGCTACCTGCCGTTGCTGGTGCGCAACGGCTTCGCGGGCAAGATCTACTGCACCCGTTCCACCGCAGACCTGTGTCGCGTGCTCCTGCCCGACAGCGCCCACCTGCAGGAAGAAGAAGCCGTGTACGCCAACCGCAAGGGCTTCTCGAAGCACAAGCCGGCCATGCCGCTGTATACCGTGCAGGATGCCAAGCACTGCCTGAAACAGTTGAACACGGTGGACTACGACACGCCGATCGACCTGGGCGAGGGGTTGACCGCCACGCTGCTGCCCGCGGGCCACCTGCTGGGCGCAGCCATGGTCAGCCTGCGCGGTTCGCATGGATCGGTGCTGTTCTCCGGGGATGTGGGCCGGCCGCATGATGTGCTGATGAAGCCGCCGGCGCCGCTGCAGGCGCATGACTACCTGGTGGTGGAATCCACCTATGGCAATCGCCTGCACCCGGCTGACGATGCCGCCGAGAAACTGGCCGACGTGGTCAATCGCACCGTGGCGCGTGGCGGCATCATCATCGTTCCGTCCTTCGCCGTGGGGCGCACCCAGGCCATGCTGTATCACCTGGGCAAGCTGCGCGAGCAGCGCCGCATACCGGAAATCCCCGTGTATGTGAACAGTCCCATGGCCACCGAGGCGACGCGCATCTACATGGACCACCCC
>CAIPGJ010001058.1 GCA_903864555.1 uncultured Pseudomonadota bacterium
CGGGCAGTGGTGCTGCTTTGCAGGCAGGAAGGCACCAGAGGGCATCCCATGCATCAATCAGGCGCCCATGGCGCACTGCGAGCGCAGCGGTGAAAAATCCCCCCGCGCGACTGCGTCGCGTCGGCCCCCTTTGACAAGGGGGTAAACCGATGGCTGACCATCCCTGCCGCCAGCACTCTCCCCGGAAATCGGCGAAGAACCTTTTTCCTGGTCAAGGCCTGCCGCGCCAGCAATCGACGATCGAGCCCCAGGTCAGCCCCTTGACCGGCTGGTCGATCACTCAGCCTTGATGTTGTTGTCACGAGCAATACGCTGGTTCACCGCCAGTTCGTCCTCGATTGTCCGCTTGAATTGCTCAAGACTCTGGATTGGCAAGCCGCCTTCGGCTTCCACTCGCTTCAAAAAATCAGGCTGATTGACTGCCTTGATCACCTCCGCATTCAAACGCATCAGGATGTCCGGCGGCACTTTCCCTGGCGCGAAGATTCCAGTCCAGGGTAGTGCACTGAACCCCGGAACGCCGGATTCCGCGATGGTCGGAATGTCCGGAAGCCCGGCAAGTCGCTGCATTGAACTGACACCCAAAGCCTTCACCCGGCCCGTCTTGACATGAGGTATTGCCGAAATGGTGCTTGACATGATCATCTGGATCTCGCCAGAAATAAGATCAGCATACGACTGGGCTGCACTCTTGTAGGCCACATGCGTCAGCTTGACGCCCGCAGCCAAACCCAACATTTCAGTCGCAAAATGCACGTAGGAACCCACACCCGTGGATGCAAAATTCACGGTACCAGGTTTGGATTTAGCCAGCGCAACCAGATCAGAAACCTTCGCCCCGGGAAATGAAGCGGGAACGATAAGCAAATTGGCATTCAAAGTCATCTGACTGACCGGAACCAGATCCTTTCGCGGATCATACTTTATCGGATATACCCAGGGGAGTATGCAATATCCACTACCACTCAGCAGAATCGTGTAGCCATCGGATGGAGACCTGGCCACATACTCGTGACCGATGCTGCCCCCCGCACCAAGGCGTGCATCCACGACGAACTGCTGCCCCATGCTGTCGGCCATCTTCTGTGTGACGATGCGCCCGACGATTTCCACCGCCCCTCCCGCACCCAGTGGTGATATGACGGTGATCGGCTTCGAAGGATAGCGAGACTGCGAAATTGCGGCGCCTGCATGGCCTATCAGAACAGCAATCACTGCCAGTTTGCAAAGATATTGGCCAGCCATGTCTCCTCCTGGTATTTGAATTAAATTTTTTTGAATCGTGGGTGCTACTTTAGCCCTTTCGTCGGGGCAGTGGCGAACAGCCGGGCCCATGCCGAATCTAACGATTGCAATCTGCGGCCTGTTTCCAGCACGTGATACGGAATGGCCGCCACGGACAACAGAGCCCCTTTCTGCATCAACGCAGTACAGAGGACTTGTGAAAAGTCCGGACCGGCGCTTAAATTAGCTCACTGACGGCAAGTTGTACTGAGCAGATTTGACTGATCGCTGCCTGCTTGCCTCTGAACTTCCACAATAAACACGAAGAGCAAACCTGCCGTGAAGCCTGCAATTGCCGGTTTCATTGCCGGATGTGCCACTTGATCCACAAAGGAGGACTTCATGAAAATATTGGCAACGGCAATCCTGGCTTTGAGTCTCAGTCAGGTCACCTATCTCGCATCTGCACAGGGCTTTCCGACCAAGCCCCTGCGGATCTTCACGGCCGATGCAGGCAGCGGAAATGACCAGTTGACGCGCCTGGTCGCACAGGCCATTGCCCCCGCATTGGGGCAGCCCGTCGTGGTGGAGAATCGAGGCGCCACGCTGAGCGCCATAGCCACGGCCAAGGCTCCTCCTGATGGCCACACCCTGGGGGTCGCTGCCAGCGCGCTCTGGCTGTTGCCCTTTGTGGAAGATGTCGGATACGACGTGGTGAAGGACTTCGCACCCATCTCCATGGTGTCGAATCAGCCCGTGGTAGTGGTCGTTTCCCC
>CAIPGJ010001059.1 GCA_903864555.1 uncultured Pseudomonadota bacterium
GAACTTCCATTCGAAGCGCAGCGCCAGGTAGGCGACGATGCCCAGGCAGGTGACGATCAGGGCCAGCGCGCCGTTCTCGGCCAGTTCCCGGCCCACCTGCGGGCCGACGAACTCCACCCGCTGCAACTTGGCGCCGGGCTTGTCTTCGGCCAGCGCCTTCATCACGCCTTCGGACAGCGCTGTGGCGCTCTGGCCGTCTTTGGCAGGCAGCCGGATCAGCACATCACGCGAGGAGCCGAAGTTCTGTACCGCGAAATCGGTGTAGCCGCGCTTTTCCAGGGCATTGCGGATGGTGTCGACGTTGGCCGGCTGTTCGTAGCTCACTTCCATCACGGTGCCGCCGGTGAACTCGATCGAGAAGTGCAGCCCGCGTGTGGCCAGCAGTCCCACGGCGATGATGAAGGTGGCCAGCGAGATGATGTTGAACAGCAGCGCATGCCGCATGAACGGGATGTCGCGCCGGATCTTGAATAATTCCATGTGTCAGTGTCCCTGGCTGAATCGTCGTGCAGTTTATTTCCAGGAGGTGTCGCCGATGGCCACGTGCTCGATCTTGCGGCGCGAGCCGTAGACCAGGTTCACGAGGCAGCGGCTGACGACCACCGAGGAGAAGATGGAGGTGAGGATGCCCAGGCAGTGCACCACGGCAAAGCCGCGCACCGGGCCGGAGCCGAATATCAGCAGCGCCAGGCCGGCGATCATAGTGGTGACGTTGGAGTCGATGATGGTGCCGAAGGCGCGGTCGTAACCGGAGGCGATGGCCGCCTGGGGGCTGGCGCCGCCGCGCAATTCCTCGCGGATGCGCTCGTTGATCAGCACGTTGGCATCGATGGCCATGCCCAGGGTGAGCGCAATGGCGGCGATGCCGGGCAGGGTGAGGGTGGCCTGCAGCAACGACAGCAGCGCGATCAGCAGCAGCACGTTGGCGGTCAGCGCCACGGCTGAGAACACGCCGAACAGCGAGTAGTAGACCATGATGAACAGCGACAGCGCCATGAAGCCGTAGACCGTCGAGGAAAAACCCTTGCTGATGTTCTCGGCGCCGAGCGATGGCCCGACGGTGCGTTCTTCGATGATGTCCATGGGCGCGGCCAGCGAACCGGCACGCAGCAGCAGTGCCACGTCATTGGCTTCGACCGTGCTCATGCGGCCGCTGATCTGCACCCGGCCGCCGCCGATCTCTGAGCGGATCACCGGAGCGGTGATTACTTCGCCTTTGCCCTTTTCGATCAGCAGGATGGCCATGCGCTTGTTGACGTTCTCGCGCGTGACATCGCGGAAGATGCGGGCGCCAGAGGCATCCAGCGTCAGGTGCACGGCCGGCTCGCGGGTAGTGTTGTCGAAGCCGGGTTGGGCATCGGTGAGCCGCTCGCCGGTGAGCACCACCTGCTTTTTGACGATCAGCGGGGCGCCGTTGCGCTCGACGTAGAACTCGGTGTTGAACGGGACCTGGCCATTTTGCGCCGCCTGCAGCGCGGCGGCGCTCATGTTGTCCTCGTCCACCAGGCGGATTTCCATGGTGGCGGTGCGTCCGAGGATTTCCTTGGCCTTGGCGGTGTCCTGCACCCCGGGCAGTTGCACAATGACACGGTTGGCGCCCTGCTGCTGGATGACCGGCTCGGCCACGCCCAGTTCGTTGATCCGGTTGTGCAGGGTCTGGATGTTCTGTTTGAGCGCGAATTCCTGGGTGCGCTTGGCCGCTTCCGGCTTGAGTGTGCCGACCAGGCGCAGGTCTTCGCCCTGGCCTGCCTCGACCAGTGCCAGGTCGGCCAGGCTGGATTCGATGTGCTGGCGTGCCTTGGTGCGGGTGTCGGCATCGCGGAAGCGCACCACCACCTCGTTGGCCTGGCGGCTGATGCCGTTGTGGCGCAGGTTGCGGTCGCGCAGGCCGGTGCGGATGTCGCCGGCCAGGCCGTCGAGGCGCTTGACCACCACGGCACGCATGTCCACCTCGAGCAGGAAGTGCACGCCGCCACGCAGGTCCAGTCCGAGGTACATGGGCAGCGCGTGGATGGCGGTGAGCCAGCCTGGCGAGGAGGGCAGCAGGTTCAGCGCCACGGTGAAGCTGGCGTTGTCCTTGTCCGGGTTGAGCGCCAGGCTGATCACGTCCTTGGCTTTCAGCTGGGTGTCGGTGTCGGCCAGCCGCACGCGCACGTTGGCCGGTTCCTGGAACAGGCCGGTGGCGGTGATGCCGCTGGCCGTGAGGGCGCGCTCCACCCGGGCGGTGACATCCGCATCGATCTTGACCGTGGCACGCGCAGGGGAGACCTGCACTGCCGGGGCTTCACCGAAGAAGTTGGGCAGGGTGTACAACCCGCCCAGCACCAGCGTGACGGCGACGATGAAATAAACCCAGGCGGGATAACGGTTCATGTCAGGTTTTTCTGCTCGGTGTGATCGGGAACGGTGCCGGACAGGCTGGCAGCCCGGTCCGGCGCAGGGGAAGGTCGGTCAGAGGCTTTTGAGCGTGCCCTTGGGCAGCAGGGTCTGCACGGAATGCTTCTGTGCGCGGATCTCGGTGCCGGGTGCCACTTCCAGTGTGATATAGGCGTCACTGACATCGGTGATCTTGCCAGCCAGGCCGCCTGCTGCGATGACTTCATCGCCTTTCTGCAGCGCATCGATCATGGTGCGGTGTTCCTTCTGCTTCTTCATCTGGGGACGGAAGATGAGGAAGTACATGAAAAGGCCCATCACCAGGAACATGATAAGCGTGCCCATGCCGCCATCCGAAGATCCGACTGACTGGGCATACGCGGGGGAAATGATCACCGCCTGTCTCCTTGGAAAATGACTGATATGTCAGGTTTTTACGACCGCGGATTGTACCACTCGGGGGCCGGCTGTCCCCCTCCATTCAGGGTTCCAGGCCCTGGCTGCGCCGGCCGACGAAACCGACGGCCCAGGCGGTGAAGCCGCCGGCGGCGATGGCCGCGCGCATCTGCTGCATCATCTCTAGGTAGAAATGCAGGTTGTGCAGGGTGTTCAGGCGTGCCCCGAGGATCTCTTTGGCCC
>CAIPGJ010001060.1 GCA_903864555.1 uncultured Pseudomonadota bacterium
CGAAGCGCAGGCCTGCCGATGACATGCCATACAGCAGGGTGAGGATGCCGATGGCGAACATCACGAGGCCGGGCACGTCACCCAGTCCAGGCGCGCTGTGGTTGGCGTCGCGCCGCGGCAGCGTGCTGATGCGCCAGGCAGCGATCATTACCAGCGGCACATAACCGACGAACAGCCAGCGCCAGCTGACATGGGCCACCACCAGTCCGCCGATCATGGGACCACAGACGTGCGCGCCGGTGAACAGCGCCGAGAAATAACCCTGGAAGCGTGCGCGCTGGCGCGGCGGCACGAACTCGCCGATCAGCGCCATGCACAGCGACATCAATCCGCCCCCGCCCAGCCCCTGCAGCACACGGCCGGCAATCAGCCAGCCCAGCGAGGGGGCCATGGCGCACACCAGCGCGCCCACTGCAAACACCGACAGGGAACCCAGCATCACCTGCCGCCGGCCATGACGATCGCCGAGGCGGCCATAGACCGTCACCATGGTGGCACTGGCCATCAGATAGGCCGTGGCCACCCAGGGACTGTTCTGCAAGTCGCCAAATTCGCGCGCGATCACCGGCGTTGCCGCCGCCAGCAGGGTCTGGTCCACCGCCGCCATGAACATGGGCAGCAGCACCGCCGTGTAGACACGGAAGAATTCGCTGCGGCTGACTTCTGGCCGGTCAGTGCCGGTCTTTTTCTGGGATGTGCTCATGGAGGGTGTCGATTATCGCATTGCCGCCCGCAACGCCCTTGAACCAGAGCCCGGCCCGGAGAAACGCTCGATGCCATACGAAAAGCAATACAAGACTGGCGTAAGCGCACGTAAAAGCAATTTTTACAATCCATTACAAACGTTTACGATAGCGATCTAACATCGATCCAGTAGCCCGGCGTACGGCTGAAATCACAACGATATAGCGTTTCATACTCATGACTTTCCCGCCCGACATCGGCCTGCTGCTGTATGCCTCGTCCGGTTTCGCCATGCTCATCGGGCTGGTGTTTCTGGTGATTGCACGCCGCATGGCGCAAACCTGGCTGCTGCCCCACTGGGCTGCAGCCATGCTGGTGCTGGGCATCGGCAGCCTGGGTTACGCGCTGCGTCCGCCCAATCCCTGGCTGTCCAGCATCCTGCCCAACGCACTGTTCCTGATTGCGCTGCTGCTGTTCCACCGGGGTGCGCTGCGCGTCAACAACCTGGCTACTGGCTTCGACTGGCTCGGCGCCAGCGTGGTGGTCATTGCCACCGCCATGATTGCCTGGCTGAATCTGGTGGTGCCGGACATGGGTACCCGCGTCGTCGTGCTGAGCCTGGCCACCGCCTTTCTGGCCAGCCGTACCGCCATCCAGCTCAGCATTTTCGCCCAGCGCAAGGGCAGCCCCGTGCCGGCCAACGTGCTCGCCTCCCTGTGGTGGTTTCTGGTCGCCATCATGGGCATCACCATCGTGGCGATGATGGTCCACACCCAGCACAATCAGGATCTCTTCCAGGCAGGACCACCCATCCTCACGCTGTTCCATGTGCGCCCCCTGCTGATTTTCTTCTGTGCGGTTTTCGGCCTTATCGTCGAATTGCGCCTGCTCGCCACCGATGCGCCTGCACCGCTCGCGCCGGATGCCGCAACCAGCCGCGCCGCCTTCGATGGCGCCTGTGATGCAGCCATCGCCGCCCGCCAGGGCCAGCCCCTGTGCGTGGTGCTGATGGACATGGATGACCATCGCCAGATCGCCAAACGCCATGGCCGGCCGGCCGCCGAGGCGGTGATGCAGTGGGTGGGTGGCATGATCCAGGCGAAACTGCAGGAGGGCCAAAGCCTCTCCGTCTACGGCAATGACCAGTACGCGCTGCTGCTGCAGATGGACCAGGCTTCGGCGGTGTTGTTCGCCAATGAGCTGTGCCGCTACA
>CAIPGJ010001061.1 GCA_903864555.1 uncultured Pseudomonadota bacterium
AGGAACAACAGATGGTAAGCAGGAGAAATATGAAGAAAGTCGTGTTACTTATTGGCGCCGTGGCGGCACTGCTGCTGGCCGTCAGCCCCTTGCTGATGGGCCTTGCCATCAGCGACAGCCGCACCCAGGGCACTTTGCGTGAGTTGACCGGCCAGCCCGGCCTGGTCCTGCAGATGGAATCGGGCTGGTTTTCCAGCCAGGGCCGGGTGACGGTGTCGGCACCAGAGATTGCCGGTGTGACCTACAACGATATTGTCCTGGTGGCGGATGTGGAACTGTCCCACGGGCCGTTGCTGGCGACCGACACAGGATTGCGGCCGGGCATAGGCTGGGCGCGTCTCACGCCGGTGCTGACAGGGCTCCCCGTCGACCACCCGTTGCACCAGCTGTTCGCGGATGCAGCACGCAGTCGCGTCACCGTGTTCACCGGCCTGAATGGCAGCATGCGCCTGGAATTGCAGGCCGACGCTCCAACCTTCGTGTTGCCCACCGTGCCGGGGTATCTGCTGGAACCTACCACAGTGACGCTGGCGGACTTGCAGGCCAGCCTCGCTCTGGCCGCCAACGGCATGGCGGACCTCCAGATCAACAGCACCCAGATGCGCGTGCACAATGCCGTCTATGACGCCGTTGCTACCCAGCCGAGTCTGCACGCCCACAGCACAGAGCTCAGTGCCACCCCGCTGCCGGGCACCTTGCGCATTGCCGCGCAGGCGCTGCATATCGACGGCCTGCCGGCTTGGACACCAATGCTGTCGCTGAGTACCTCCCCCTCGCCGGCAGCGCCCGCTGCTACGAGCAGCTTGACCATGCAGGGGATTAGCTTAGACTATGCCGCCCGCCAGCAGACCGACACCAACACAATAACTCTGCAGCAGACTCTGGACGTGACCCGAATTGAATCTGCGCTGCCTCTTGAATCCCTGACCCTGAGCACACAACTGTCGGGTATCGATGAGGCACTGGCCACGGAATACATCAACTTCCTGCGCGCAACCCAGGGCGTGATGCAGGCGATGACGGCACCGCAGTTGCAGGCGCACATCGCCGAATACAGCGAGACGCTGGCCCTACACCTGCTGCAGTCGCCCCTGCAGCAGAGCAGCACGCTGAATTTGCGGGCCTGGGGTGGTGACCATCAGGCGACGGTGGACATGCAGTGGCCGGGATTAGCATCACTGACCTCACTGGAGCAGATCAATACCGCCACGATGGTTCAGATGCTCGCCGTTACGCTGGAAGTCGCGGCAGATGCGCAGACTGTGGCGGGCGGTCCGCTGGCCACAATGTCGCGGAACTACACGACCCAGGGCATGCTGACAGAAGAGAATGGCAAGATCGTGCTCAGGGCCAACCTGCAGGATGGCAGCGTCCACGTGAATGGCACCAGCTTCCCGCTCGGTCCCTTACTGAACTTTTAATGAACTTTTAATGCAGCACCGTGTAACGGAAAACCATGACGCAGACAACGACCGACCAACAGACCCGCCCACTCTTTTCCTACCCCAGATACTGGGCGGAGTGTTTCGGCACGGCTCCCTATCTTCCCATGTCCCGCGCGGAGATGGACGCGCTGGGCTGGGACAGCTGCGACATCATCCTCGTCACCGGCGACGCCTATGTCGATCACCCGAGCTTCGGCATGGCCGTGATCGGCCGCATGCTGGAGTCCCAGGGCTTCCGGGTCGGCATCATCGCGCAGCCGGCGTGGAATTCAGCACAACCGTTCAAGGTGCTGGGAAAGCCCAATCTGTTCTTCGGTATCACCGCTGGCAACATGGACTCCATGATCAACGGCTATACGGCCGACCTGCGCATCCGTACCGATGACGCCTACACCCCCGCCGGTGTGGCCGGCAAGCGCCCTGATCGTGCGGTCATCGTCTACAGCCAGCGCTGCCGCGAGGCCTATTACGACACGCCGATCGTCATCGGCGGCATCGAAGCCAGCCTGCGCCGCATCGCCCAATACGATTACTGGAGCGATAAGGTGCGCAAGTCTGTCCTGATCGACTCCAATGCCGACATCCTGCTCTATGGCAATGCCGAGCGCGCGCTGGTCGAGGTCGCCCATCAGATTGCCGCCGGTCACTCGATTGCGGACATGACTCACATCCGTGGCACTGCCGTACTGCTGGACGCCGTGCCTGCGGGGTGGACCGAGATCGACTCCACCCGTATCGACTGGCCGAGCAAGATCGACGTCATGCCGAATCCCTATGAGTTCAAGGACCCGGAGACGCAGAGCTGCGCCACCGACAAGGGCGCTGCCTCAAGCACAACACCAGACCCCGAAGCCGTCAGCCCAGTGCGCATCATCCCCATGCCGCTGCACCGCAAAAATGATCTGGACAAGGAGACGACCTATATCCGTCTGCCGTCCTACAACAAGGTGAAGAACGACCCGGCGCTGTACGCCCACGCCTCCCGCGTGCTGCATCAGGAATCCAACCCGCACAATGCCCGCGTGCTGGTACAGAAGCACGACACCAAGGAAATCTGGATCAACCAGCCGCCAATCCCGCTGGAAACCGACGAGATGGACGGCGTATTCGACCTGCCCTACCAGCGCCGCCCGCACCCCAGTTATGGCGATGCGAAAATTCCGGCCTATGACATGATCAAGACCTCGGTCAACATCATGCGCGGCTGCTTCGGTGGCTGCACCTTCTGCTCGATCACCGAGCACGAAGGGCGCATCATCCAGAGCCGTTCGGAAGAGTCAATTCTTCGCGAGATCGAGCAGATTCGCGATCAGGTGCCCGGCTTCACCGGCACCATCTCCGACCTCGGCGGCCCGACGGCGAACATGTATCGCCTCAACTGCAAATCCGAAAAGATCCAGAAGAACTGCCGTCGGCTGTCCTGTGTATACCCGACCATCTGCCAGCATCTGGAGACTGATCACAAACACACCACCCAGCTCTATCGCAAAGCCCGCATGATTCCCGGCATCAAGCGCGTGGCCATCGCCTCGGGCCTGCGCTACGACCTCGCGATTCTCGACCCGGAGTATGTGGAAGAACTGGTGACTCACCATGTCGGCGGCTACCTGAAGATCGCCCCGGAGCACAGCGAAGAGAACACGCTCTCCAAGATGATGAAGCCAAGCATCGGCTCCTATGATGCGTTCAAGGAGATGTTCGACCGTTTCTCCAAGAAGGCCGGGAAAGTGCAGTACCTGATCCCCTACTTCATCGCCGCCCATCCGGGCACCGAGAACGAGGACATGCTCAACCTCGGCCTGTGGCTGAAGAAGAACAAGTTCCGGCCCGACCAGGTGCAGACCTTCTACCCGTCACCAATGGCACTGGCCACGGCGATGTACTACTCCGGCCGCAACCCGCTCAAGAAGATTACCTACAAGAGCGAGCGCGTGAGCATCGTGCGCGAGATTGAGCAGCGCCGCATCCAGAAAGCCTTCCTGCGCTACCACGACGAGAAGAACTGGCCGCTGCTACGCCAGGCGCTCAAGGACATGGGCCGCGCGGACATGATCGGCGATGGGCCCAACCAGCTGGTGCCCGCTGAGAAGAAATCCGCTCGACCGGCCGGTGGCCGCCCGACCGCGAAATTCGTCGCCAAGCGAGCGCAGAAACCGCGCCGCTGAAAACTGGCCTTCCCCCCGCCCACTTTATGAGCCTGCCTGTGGGAGCCTGCAGGCAGGCTCCCACACTTCCCCGAATCGCCTATTGATGATAATGATTCTCATATGTAC
>CAIPGJ010001062.1 GCA_903864555.1 uncultured Pseudomonadota bacterium
CGCTTGTCCACACCGATCACCTTGGCCTGGAACTCGCGCTTGTCCGTAAGTCGGACGGTGACTTCGCTGGCATCTGCCACGACGTGGGCATTGGTAAGCACATAGCCGTCGGGGCTGACAATGAAGCCCGAACCGATGCCGCGTACCGGCTGGGCGGCTGCCTCAGGCTCCTGGAAGCGTCGGAAGAACTCGTAGAAAGGATCGCCCGGTTTGAGAGGCATTTGTACCGCCGGGTTGTTGCGCCCCTTCTGCGTGGTACTGATATTGACCACGGCCGGACCATTGCGCTCGACCAGGGCGCTGAAATCCGGAAGCATCACCGCCATGGGGCCTGTTGTGCTTGCCGGGGTGGGTGTGGCAGCCACCACCGTGGTTGCGGGCGTCTGCAACGCTGCATCGGTGGCGCCTATGGGGGCAGCCGTCCTGCTGCTGACCAGGGCCGCAACGCCAAAAGCCCACACCGACAGCCCCACGGTTGCACCGATTTTGAATTGCTTGCTTGCTGGCATCACTGAACTCCGATTGTTGGTAACCCTCCTTGGAGAGTTGCCGGCATGCCGGAGTTCGTGGTGCTAACAGACCTTACAAATTGTTACGGCAGAGCCGGCGATTCGACCCTGACCCGCTATTCAGGCCGCCTTTTCCTTGGCGGCAGCTTCTTCCCGCGCAATCTGTTCGAGGCGAGCTTTCTTGAGAATCTCGGCAACCTCCTGTGATCCTGTGCGCAGGGCCAATTCGATAGCCGTATCGCCATCTGCGCTCATGATGTTGACGTTGGCCCCATTCCTGACCAGCAGTTCGCACATCCTGTGGTCCCCACGCGCGGCGGCATACATGAGCGGCGTGTATCCATTCTCTGCCTTGAGGTTGGGGTCGAAATTCATTGAAAGGACTTTCTGGGCATAAACCAGATTTCCCTTCTCGATGGCGTAGAACAGTGCCTTTATGCCTTCGGCGCTTTGCTCCTTCGGCTTTTCCTCCAGCCCGGTGGGAAGCAGGTCTACCACGTAATTGATGAGTGAGATGCCGATCATGGCAGCCATGGCAATCACCAGCGGCAGTGTCGAGACGCCCAGGGAGTCGGAAATCTCCGTTGGCATGTTGGCGCCCAACGCGAGCAGGACAACCAGTATGAAGAACTGGAATTTGAGGTAGAGAAACAGCGCTATGAACACTGTCAGCGCCAGCACCGCCAGTAGCAGGTTGCGATTGATGCTGGCCATGTCCAGCCAACCCTGCGGGAGATTTGCCATGATGGCCGTCAAGCCCACCAGCCCAAACAGCGTCCACTCCATTGTGCGCTTACTTATCTGCATACTCCCCCCAAGTGACTACCAGCCCACACAGGCAGTGCGAGGCTGCCGCTACTATAATGAAATCCATTCCATCCGGCCCAGCGTGGCTTGCCGCGCCGTTACCTCATGAACAAGGCATTTACCCGGGAAAGCGACGGTGACGATGACGGCACCGATGATGTTCCCCCGCCGGATAACTCCCATCCGGTCGCGAAAAACTATATCACGCCGGCAGGCCATGCGCGGCTGAAGAGCGAACTGAAGCACCTGGTGGAGCGGGAGCGTCCGGAGGTGGTGCGGACGGTTTCCTGGGCGGCCTCCAACGGCGACCGGTCCGAAAATGGCGATTACATCTATGGCAAGCGCCGGTTGCGGGAAATCGACGGACGTGTCCGCTATCTGATGAAGCGCCTGGAGAAGGCGGAAGTGGTTGATCCCAGAGATAGCAGTGCCGATCGCGTGTACTTTGGTGCCACTGTGGTCTACGAGGATGGGGCTGGGCAGGAACGCACCATCAGCATTGTCGGCACCGACGAGGCAGAGCCCTCACGTGGGCGGGTGTCCTGGGTGTCGCCCATTGCGCAGGCACTGATGAAGGCTCAGGAGGGCGACACGGTTGTATTGCGGACCCCGGTTGGGCCGGAGCAACTAATGGTGCTCGAAATTCGCTATGAGGCGATAGGCTGACCCTGAGATACTGGTGATATTCCGAGTCGTCCGGTGCCTATTGTGGCTTGTCTGACCGGGCATTTGAACGGAAATCGCCGGCCCAGACCCTGGAAAGCCGTTCCAGGGAGAGATGCCGACGCACTGCATCGATGACATCCCGTGTGGTGAGCGCGGCGATTTTTCGGTCCTGCTCCTCATCCCAGCGGAATGTCCTGTCGAGGTAGGTTAGGGACGCCAGGCGGCCGGCAACCGCACCATCCTGGGTGCGTGCAACGTGGCGAGATAGCAGCAAGCCCTTTTTTGCCTCACTGACTTCAAGCTCGCTGAATCCCTCGTCGATGGCTCGACGCAGTTCCTCTTGCACCAGCGATTCCATCCGGGCTCGATTCTGTGGGGCAAAGATCGCTGCAATCCCAAACTCGCCTTTCTCCTCAAAGCTGCTGGCCCCAAAGAAAGATGAGATGCTGTAGGAAAGGCCTTCCTGCTCCCTGATTCGCCGGGGGAGGCGCGCGCCGGATGTGCCGCCGATGAGGTGGTTGGCCAGAACCAGCGCGGGGTAGTCGGGATGGTCATCCCTTATGCGAAGGTTGATGCCTGAGCGAAAGACGGCGTTGGCCTTGTCCGGCGTCTCGATGATCCGATCGATGGCAGGTGCGTTGGTGTATCGAACCGGCACCCGGACAAATGCCGCAGGACTTTTCCAGTCACCAAATAATTCGATGGCCAGCCGGGTGACTTCGTCCGGGTCGAAATCCCCGACGACGGCCAACTCACTGTGGGAAGCCCCGAAAAAGTCCCGGTAACAACGGCGGACATCCTGGAGGCTCAGCGACTTGAGCCGTGAGATCCTTTCCTCGGGCGTGGTGTTGTAGTACCAGTGCTGCTCCGGATAGGGGTTGAGGTGACGGGCGATCTCCAGCGCCGCGAGGGCTCCTGGGTCACTGCGCTGGGACTCTGCACTGGCCAGAGAGGCCTGTCGCAGTTGCTCGAATTCGGTTTCAGGGAAGGCCGGCTGCATCAGCACTTCAGCAACCAGGCGCAAAGTGGCGGGGAAATTCTCGCGGGTCGTGTCCATGCTGCCACCTTCGCCACCCACGCCAACATTTGCCCTGAGCTTATTGAATTCATTGGATATTTGTTCCCTTGAGCGAGTCTCAGAGCCCCTCAGTAGCATGGC
>CAIPGJ010001063.1 GCA_903864555.1 uncultured Pseudomonadota bacterium
CCCACTTCAGAGGAAGCACTGTTTACCCTTTCCGCAAAAATGGGAACTTATTCAGTGTTTCCCTAACCGTCAGCCGGCTGCGTCAGCCCCAGGGCACCGGCCAGGCGCAATGCCTCGATATCCGGCTCCGGCAACCCGCTGGCCCGTAGCACTTCGAGGGTGTGTTCGCCGGGGACGCACGGCGCAGCCGGTATGGCGCAGCGCGTGCGCGAGAACCGGGCCGCCGGTGCGGGCTGGACGACACCTTCCAGATTCAGGAAGGTACCGCGCGCCTTGAGATGCGGATGCTGCGGCGCTTCATCCAGCGACAATACCGGTGCGAAACAGACGTCACTGCCTTCCATGGACTCACACCACTCGGCGCGGGTCCTCGCGGCGAACCGGGAAGCCAGCAATTGTTGCTGGCGGGGCCACTGCTGCTGGTCATGTTGGCTGCCGAATTCTGCGGGGTCAATCGCGAGCTTTTGCAGCAGTAAGGCGAAGAACTGGGGCTCCAATGAACCCACGGATATCCAGCCATCCTTGCAGCGGTAGGTCCGGTAGTAGGGGGTCGCACCATCCAGCATGTTTGAGCCTCGCTCGCTGCTCCAGCGTCCGGCTGCCTTGACACCGTAGATTGGTGCCATCAGGGACGCGGCGCCATCCACCATGGCCAGGTCGATGACCTGCCCCTCGCCCGTGGATCGGGCATGTAGCAAGGCGCAGGCGATGGCGTATGCCAGCATCAGGCCCCCACCTCCGTAGTCTCCAGCCAGATTGAGCGGCGGGACTGGATCGGATTCACGGGGGCCTATGGAGTAAAGCGCACCGACAAGCGATATGTAATTGATGTCATGGCCTGCTGCCTGGGCGAGCGGGCCGTTCTGTCCCCAGCCGGTCATGCGTCCGTACACCAAGCTGGGTTGCGCCGCCAGGCAAGGCTCCGGGCCCAGGCCGAGGCGTTCCATCACACCCGGCCGGAAGCCTTCGATAAGCACATCGGCATTCCCGATCAGTTTAAGGATGGCACGCGATGCACCAGGGTGTTTGAGATCGATGGTCACGGATCGTGCACTGCGCGCAACGACGCGACTCATTGCCTGCTTTCGCGACATGCTTGCCAGCGCCGGACGCTCGATGCGGGTCACGCTGGCGCCCATGTCGGCCAGTTGCATCGCGCAAAAAGGTCCGGGACCGATGCCGGCCATCTCGATGACGGAAACCCCGGTCAGTGGCCCTGACATTACGCTTCCTTCCCGCTTGTGTTGTGGTCCCAAATGCGCACCACGCCACGATTGATCATGCCATCGATGGTCGGGCGATCAGCCCCCCATTCCTGCAGTATCTCTGCCGAATGCTGACCGATGTGGGGCGCCTGGATGCTTGCCGGCAAGTCGTTCTGCGGCACCCCGGGGATACTGGGAAACGGCAGGGGCTGGCCAATGCCGTCTTGCTGCACCCATGTGACGGCCTCGGTGTGCCTGACCTGCGGATGCTGGAGCATTTCCGGATACTTCTGAACCAGGGAATGCAACACTCCAGCCTCGGTCAGTCGCTTCGACAGCTCGGCAGTCGTGAACTGCCGAAATGCAGTACGCACCATGTCAATCACTTCGGTTTCGCGCTCAATGCGCTTGATGCGCGTGTCGTACAGTGGGTTGCTGCCCCAATCTTCCTTGCCCAATGCCTGGCACAGTGACACGAAGTGATGATCGTGCATTACCGAGATGGCCACACAACCATCCTTGGTGTGGAATGCTCCCAGCGGTACGTACATGGCTTGCGCCCCACCCTCGAACAGGTTCTCGACGATCTTGCAGGCCTGGAACGAGATGGCCGACTTCATGAGGCTGCAATCGATATGCTTTCCCGTCCTGCTTCCGCCCATCCGTTCGAGCAGGCTCGTGGTGATGGCCTGGAATGCGTACAACCCGGTGACGGCGTCGATCAGGATCATATTGACCCGCTGGGGCTCGCCTCGCTTGTCCTGGTTGAGATACATGAAGCCGGAAAAGGCTTGCATAACCCCATCCGTCGCAGGCATCTGGCTCATCGGTCCGGTCTGGCCAAATCCGGTCACCGATACATAGATGAGGCCGGGGTTGCGACCACACAGGGTTTCGTAGTCCAGGCCAAAACGTTGCATCACGCCTGGCCTGAACGCCTCGATGATGATATCGGCGCTTTCGGCCATGGATGCCACGATACGTCGGGCCTCTGGATCCTTCAGGTCAATGGAGAGGGATCGTTTGCCGCGGTTGTAAATGGCCGAGTAGGCATTCAGATCCCCATACTGGCGGCCGAGCAAGCGCCCCCAATCTCCCTCTATCCCCTCAATCTTGATGACATCTGCTCCATGTTGGGCGCAAAGTAGCCCGGCATGCGGACCGGCTACCCCCATGGAGAAATCCAGCACCCTAATTCCGTTCAACGCGCCCGGCATATAGTCCTCCGCCTCATAGTCCTGTTTCAATAGAAGCAGGCTTGGTCCATTGACCCTTATCAGCCCGCAGAGAACGTGAAGTTGCTGTCCCGAATGCATTGGGCCCACACTGAAGGCTGGGAGCGAACTGTCTGATTTCAAATGTATTGGAGTAAGCGGCCGGTAACCAATGACGATTCATCGGCGTGCGCATGACTGCTTTTCGTGGACCAATGAGGTCGCAAGATCACGATCTGGTTATGTGGCCTGTAGCCTTCCAGGATCGGCTGGGGCCGCAAGAAGTCATGCACTTCCCCGCTTGCACGGTCGCTACCACCCCTGTGCGGATGGCCTATAGTATAAAAATACAAGAATGAGGAGGAGTCGGCAGATGAAAAGATACATGCCACCACTGAA
>CAIPGJ010001064.1 GCA_903864555.1 uncultured Pseudomonadota bacterium
TGCTCAGCCTTCTGGACCGAGGACGTCCGGGGCATGCGTCGGCAATTCCATGGCCCTGGCAATTCGCCGGAAGATATCCGGTCGGGAAGGCCCTTGATCAAGTCCTGCAATTACTGGGATAGCGTGCAAGCATGAAACTTGTGGAAGTGCCGGTGGAAGCGCTGGAGTTCGGCATGTACGTCTCGAAACTGGACCGCCCGTGGGCGGGAACGCCTTTTGTCTTCCAGGGTTTCGTGCTGAAGAACGACAAGCAGGTCGAGGCCATCAAGAAGTTCTGCAAGAGCGTGTTCATCGACCCCGAGAAGCGGGAGTTGCAGGATCCCGCCAGGGTGACCCCGGAAGATCTTGCAAAGATACGCGGCTCTACCGTCTATCGGGAGGCCGCCAGCGTCGAGGCAGAATTCCCGCGCGCGGCCAAGGCCTACACCCAATCCACCACGGTGGTACGGGAACTCGCTCGGGCGGTGAGTACCGGCAGCGCCATCGACAGCCCAAAGGCGCGCGAGGCATCGGTGCAGATCACCGAGAGCGTGACGCGCAACCCGGATGCCATGGCCCTGCTCACCAAGCTGCAGGAGAAGAACAGCGAAGTCCTCAGCCGCTCGGCCGAGATCGCCGTCACCATGACCATCTTCGGCCGCTTCCTGCAGCTCCCGCCACAGACCCTGGAACTACTGGGCATGGTCGGCCTGATGCAGGACGTGGGCAAGCTGCGGCTGCCGCGCGAACTCGCCCTCAACGGCCCCATCAATGCCGCCGAAGTGCAGGCCTACCGGGAGCACGTCGAGCACTCCATCGCCATCCTGCGCGAGACCCCGGGACTGCCATCGGACCTGCACGACTACGTCTCGGTGCACCATGAGCGCTTCGATGGCAGCGGCTATCCGCGCGGACTGCGGGGCGACGCCATCCCGCTGGCCGGCCAGATCGCCGGCCTGATCGACACCTACGACACGCTCACCGCCCCGCGCCCACTGGGTGAAGCCATGACCCCGGCCACCGCGCTCAACATTCTCTACAAGGAGCGCGGCAAGGCCTTTCAGGCAGCACTGGTCGAGCAGTTCATCCAGTGCATAGGCGTCTATCCGGTCGGCAGCGTGGTGCAATTGAACAGCGGTGATGTGGCAGTCGTGATCGCCCAGAACATGGTGCGCCGCATGCAGCCGCGCATCATGGTGGTGAAGGATGCCCAGGGCGTGCCGATCCGGCCGCACCGCATGCTCGACCTGATGAGAGAACCGAAATTCCGGCCTGACGAGCCCTACCGCATCCAGCGTGCCCTTGATGACGCCACGGTCAGCATAGACCCGCGAGAGCTGTTCCTGTGACGGACACGGCTGGCGCGGAACCCGCGGCAGCCCTGCCGCGGACGGCCTTCACCGAGGCCGTTGAAGCCTGCCTGGCAGCCCGGCAGGAAGACGGCCGGGGCATGGCGGTGCTGCTGGTCGACTGCGGGCTGATCGGCCGCATCGATGCGATCTGGGGATACGCCGTCGGGGATGCCGTGCGCCAGCGCTACGCCGACTCCCTGATTGCCGACGTGCTGCGCCCGGGCGACCAGATCGGCCTGATGGGCCGCGATGAACTGGCCTGCCTGCTGGCCACGGTGGATGACCCTTACGTGCCACTGCTGGCTGCCGAGAAAATACTGCGCGCACTCACCGCGCCGCTGTGGATGGGCGAAGAGGAAATCTACAGCCATCCTGCCATCGGCATTGCCAGCGTCCCCGAAGACGGCAGCGATGCCGCCACACTGCTGCAACGGGCCAGGAGCGCCAGCCTGCAGGCGCTGCAGACCCGCGAACGGATCAGCGGCTGCAATGAAGCCGGCCTCAAGGCACTGGAAAGTTCGCTGATGATCGAGAGCCGCCTGCGCGCTGCCGTGCAGGAAGACTCCTTCGAGCTGTACTACCAGCCGCAGTACGACCTGAGGCTCGGTCCCATCATGGCGGTGCAGGTCCACCTGGCCTGGCGCGATCCGGCTGCCGGCCTGGTGGTCGCAACCCAGGCCTATGCCGCCGCCGAATCGGCTGGCACATCAGTGACGCTGCTGTCCTCGATACTCAATCGCTCCCTGCGGAATGTCTCGGAGTTCCGCTACAGCGCCGGCCTCGACCTGCTGCTGGGCGTGCCGCTGCCCGCCTTCGTGCTGCGCAATCCGGACCTGCCCGAAGTGGTGGAGCGTGCGCTGGGCACCTGGCGGCTGCGTGCCGGCCGTATCGTGTTCCAGGTCAGCGACACCGCAATCCTGGAAACGGACGCCGCCTGCCGGGACAACCTGCTGCGGCTCAAACGCCTGGGCGTGAGACTGTGCCTGGATGATCCCGGAGCCAGCCTCTCGTCACTGGCTTTTCTGGCCACCCTGCCCTTCCAGGAGATCCGGCTGGACCTGTCCAGGATGGTCTCCGTTGCCGAAGCGGCCGAAGCGGCAGCGCCGGCAGCCGTGGCTCCCGCAACGGCCAGGCCCAACACACCACCACCCCCACCCCCGAAAAGCGAACGCATCCCTGCCGCCTTCATCAGCCTGGCGCATCAACTATCGCTGGAAGTGGTGGCGTGCGGCGTGCCCAATGAAGCCGCTTCCGCCAGCCTGAAGGAACTGGGTTGCGAATACATCCAGGCTGATTTCATGGGGCCCGCGCTGGACGCTGACGCCTTCGTGTCGCGCTTCGGCTGAACGGCCCTGGCGGCTCAACCGGTACCCACCCGACGCTGACGCAGCCAGCACCGGCCAACGCTTCGTCACTTCCTCAGTTGCTGGTCATGGTCCAGACGCCATCCCAGGTGTCCGGCGGCGGCGCCTCGGCATAGGTCTCGCAGCGCTCGCGGAATATCCGGGAAGGCCGGTCATCGGGATTCTTCAGGGAGGCTTCACGGAAGCAGCTGGCTGCACGCCCCCAGTCCCGCTGCCGGT
Source organism: uncultured Pseudomonadota bacterium (assembly GCA_903864555.1). The sequence continues at coordinate 2,915 of CAIPGJ010001064.1, forward strand.
ACAGGCGCAGGCCTTCCGCATAGGCCTGCATCACCGCCTCGCAGCCGGGGAACCCGCCTTCGGCATAGTGATCCATCGCCTCGAACAGGGCCAGCGGCCGGGATGAACCGCGCACCCGGATGAAATCCAGTTCGCGGAGCAACGCCTGGTTGTGCAGACTGGCCGCCGTCTTTTCGCACAGCAGGATGGAGGTGCCGTAGAACTTGTTGGCGGACTCCAGCCGCTCGGCCAGGTTCACCCGGTCGCCGATCACGGTGTACTCCAGCCGCTTGGGCGAACCGATGCTGCCGACCACCGCATGCCCGGTGCTGATGCCGATGCCGATGTTCATGGCTTCATGGCCACGCGCCCGGCGGCGCTGGTTCAGCTCGCGCAGGCAGGTCATCATGCGGTTGGCCGTGGTGACGGCATTGTCGGCATCCTGGTCGGTTGCCCTCACCGAACCGAATACCGCCATGATCATGTCGCCGATGTACTTGTCGAGGATGCCGTTGTTGGCAAAGATGATGTCGACCATGGTGCTGAAGTATTCGTTCAGCATCACCACGGTCTCGCGCGGCCCCAGTCTTTCGGTCATGGCGGTAAAGCCGCGGATATCGGAGAACAGCACGCTCACCTCGCGGCCCACGCCGCTCACCGCGTCCTCGCCGCTGTCGATCAGCTGGTCCACCACCACCTTGCTCATGTAGCGGGACATGGTGTTGCGCAGGCGCTTCTCGCGGCTGATGTCCTCGATCACCAGCATGTAGCCTGCCGGCTGGTCATTCACGGTCAGCAGCGGCACGGCAGTCAGGTTGACCGAAACCGATTTGCGATCCGCCAGCAGCAGGTCGGCGTCAACGGTGATATCGGTTCGGCCGGAGCTGCGCACCTTCTCCAGGCTGCGAAGTATCCAGGCATTGGAAACGGCGAAGACATGGTCCGCCGCGCGGCCGACCAGGGCCGCCTCGGGCACTGACAGGATGCCCAGCGCCGCGGCATTCACCTTGCCGATGTGAAAGTCCGCATCCATGGTCACCACGCCGTTGCTCATGCTGCGCAGGATGCCCTCGTTGTAATTGCGCGCCGCGCTGATCTGTTCGAACAGCTGTGCATTCTCGATGGACACCGCAGCCTGCGCGCACAAGGCCCGCAGCCGGTCGCTGTCGGTCGGATCGAAGGCGCCGGCTCGCTTGTTGAGGATCTGCATGGCACCGATGCGCGTGCCACGGTGGGTGGTAATGGGCATGCACAGCATGTTGCGCGTCTTGTAGCCGGTGCGCCGGTCGAACTCCTGATTGAAGCGCGCATCGGCATACGCATCCGGGATGTTGATGGGCTGCCCGCTGGTAAAACACTCCCCGGCCATGCCGGCATCGGCGGGAAAGCGGATTTCCTGGACACTGGCGCCGCCCAGCACGCGCGAATAAAGCTCGTTGGTGGCCGGATCGTGCAGGAACAGGGAGCCGCGCTCGGCATCCAGCAGTTGCGTGGCGGCATCCATGATCTTCTGCAGCAGGGGCCCCAGCACGATCTCCGAGGCAATCGAGCTCACCACCTCGAGCAGCAGCGCCTCCTCGCGCTGGGCCCGCTCCACCCGCTCGAAAATGCGGGCGTTCTCCAGGGCCGCCGCCGCCTGCTGCGCCAGCGCCTCCAGCATTTGCAGGTCATCCAGGTCGAAGTCGCCCTCCAGCCGGTTCAGCGCCTGGGTGATGCCGATCACCTCGTGCCGGCGGTTGCGGATGGGCACGCACAGCAGGTTGCGCGTGCGATACCCGGTGCGCACATCCATGTCGCGGTTGAATAGCGGCTCGGCATAGGCATCGGGCACGATGACGCCCTTGCCACTGGCCAGCACCGAGCCCGCCACGCCCATGGTGGCCGGAAAGCGCACCTCGCCCATGGTGTTGCCCTGCATGATGCGTGAGAACAGCTCCCCCCGCTCGGTATCCAGCAGGAACAGCGAGCTGCGGTCGGCGCCCATGGTTTCGGTCACCACCTCCATCAAGCGCGGGATCAGCACGTCCAGGGACAGACTGTCCGATACCGTGTTGGCAATGTCGACAAAGCGGGTCTGGCGACGCGCCGTGGTGGCCAGGCGCAATACCAGTTCGGACTTTTCCGCCTCGGACATGTTCCGGACGAAAGCCTCAACCTCGGCACGTGATGTGCCGGCGTCTGCGATCCAGCGCACGGTTTCTGCGGTAATGGGCGATGCCATGGCGCGTATGGGCTCGTTGTAGGAAATACATTTTACCCGCGCGCCCCGCATTAACGGCAGGTATTGACGCAAGGCACGATGATAGTGCCTATATCTGCCGCAGAACGCACCGGACATCCCCGCAGGCTTGCGCAGGGTGGATCACCGGTCCCGGGTACCGGAAACCGGGAGGCGTGCTGAAGATCACGGGGCCTCATGACCGGACGCAAACTAGTGTGAACGCCTCCTTCAACGGCCGGCGTGGTCACCCTTGCGCCCCGGCAACTGCACCCGCCGCAGCAGTCGCTGCCCGACCGACACCGCGCCCAGCACCAGGGCCCCGGCCAGCACGCCGGCCAGAGCATCGAGCAGGGCAGCCACCACCACCTCAAGGAGATGACCCACGACCGGCACGACCAGCAGCGCTTGCGCCAGATGCGCAATGCCCTCATGCACTGGCGCGAAACCGTGGGTCAGTATGCCGCCCCCGACCATGAACATGGCCACCGTGCCAGCCACGGACAGAGATTTCATCAGCAGTGGCGCCGCACGCAGCAGCACCGCCCCCAGACCGCGTTGCAGGCGGCCGGCCGAGCGGGTCAGCGCCAAGCCGGCATCATCCAGCTTGACGATGCCCGCGACCAGTCCGTAGACACCCACGGTCATCAATGTGGCGATGGTCACCAGCACCAGCACCCGCTGACCGAAGGCGGCATCGGCCACCGTGCCCAGCGCGATGACGATGATTTCAGCCGACAGCACAAAGTCGGTCCGCACCGCCGCGCGGATCTTGTCCTTTTCCATGGCGGCCAGGTCAATGGCGGGGTCCGCCAGGGCGGCTGCCAGTGCGGCATGACGGGCCTGATCCTCAGCCTTGTCGTGCAGAAAGCGGTGCGCCAGCTTCTCGAATCCTTCGTAGCAGAGATAGGCACCGCCCAGCATCAGCAACGGGGTCACGGCCCAGGGAAGAAAGGCACTGATGGCCAGCGCCGCGGGGACCAGGATGGCCTTGTTGACCATGGAACCGCGCGCCACCGCCCACACCACCGGCAGTTCGCGATCGGCACTCACCCCCGAAACCTGCTGCGCATTGAGGGCAAGATCATCCCCCAGCACGCCCGCGGTCTTCTTCGCGGCTATCTTGCTCATGGCCGCCACGTCATCGAGGATGGAGGCAATGTCGTCTATCAGCGCCAGCAGGCTGGACCCGGCCATGGATGACTCCGCAATGGGGATCAGGGGATTATCCGGGAAGTCGTGGCGCAACGGGCCCTGTATCACGGCGTCCGCCTGGCGCAGCCAGACTGCATGGATGGTTGTCACCGGTTCGGTCGGTGACTGGCCCTTCTGGCGCGCTTGAACCATAATCGCAGCGCCCGGATCACAACACGACTGCATTATGAAGGAGCCCTCGATGACCCTGCGCCTGCTGGCCACACTGTCCCTCTCGCTGTCCCTGTCGCTGTCGCTGCTACTGGCCGCCACGACCACCCAGGCCCAGGAACTGCGGATCGGCATGGCAGCCGACGTAACCGCCATGGACCCGCATGCGGTCAACATCGCCCCCAACAACCAGATCGGCTGGCATGTCTTCGATGCGCTGGTCAATGTGGATGCGGATGTGCGCCTCATTCCGGGCCTTGCCGTGTCCTGGCGCGCCGTCGACCCGACCACCTGGGAGTTCAAGCTGCGCCGTAATGTGAAGTTCCACGACGGCTCGGACTTCACCGCCGATGACGTGCTCTTCTCCCTCGATCGCGCCGCCACGCTGCCCAACGGCCAGTACGCCAGTTTCGTGCAGGCCATCACGGCCAAACAGGTCGTCGACCGCTATACGGTGCGATTCAAGACCGCCAAACCCTACGCCATGCTGCCGCCCGACCTGAATTCGGTATTCATCGTGTCGAAGAAGGCTGCCGCGGGTGCCAGCACCGAGGATTTCAACGCCGGCAAGGCCATGGTCGGCACCGGCCCCTTCAAATTCGTGCGCTTCGCACGCGGCGACCGCGTGGAACTGGCCCGCAATGAGGCCTACTGGGGCGGCAAGCCCCACTGGGACAAGGTCAGCTTTCGCATCATTCCGGGCGACCCGGCGCGCATTGCCGCGCTGCTGGCCGGCGATGTCGACCTGATCGAGAGCATCCCGACCGCCGACCGCGGACGGCTGAAAACCAGCACCGCACACAGCCTGGCGCAGAAAGTCTCCTGGCGCACCATCTTCTTCCACCTCGACCAGTGGCGCGAAGTGTCGCCCTTCGTCACCGACAAGGCCGGCCAGCCGCTGGCCAAGAACCCGTTCAAGGACCGTCGCGTGCGCCTGGCCATCTCCAAGGCGGTGAACCGCCAGGCCATCGTCGATCGCGTCATGGAAGGCGCCGCCATCCCGGCCTCCAACATCGTCTCCCCGCCAGTCTTTGCCCACGTGAAGGAATTGAAGGCCGAGGCCCATGATCCGGAAGGCGCCAAGAAGCTGCTGGCCGAGGCAGGCTACCCCGAAGGCTTCGGCCTGACCCTGCATGCGCCCAACAACCGCTACCCCAACGACGAACAGATCACCCAGGCCATGGCGCAGATGCTGGCACGCGTGGGCATCCAGGCCAAAGTGGAGGCCATGCCCATCAATGTCTACCTGCCCAAGGCCCGCAACGGCGAGTTCAGTGCCGCCATGCTGGGCTGGGGATCCTTCTCCGGTGACCTCGCCCTGCGTGCCCTGATGGCCACCCCGACCCCGGACAAGGGCTACGGCACCTGGAACTGGTCGCGCTATTCCAACCCCAAGGTGGACCAGTTGCTTGACCAGGGCTTTGCCAGTGTCGACGTGAAAAAACGCGAAGCCACCGCGCGCGAGGCCGCAACGATCGCCCTGCGCGACGTCGGCGTGGTGCCGCTGCACCACCAGATCGCCACCTGGGCGCTCAAGCAACCGCTGCGCTACGATGGGCGCACCGATGAATACACCTTTGCCCACCACGTGCGGCCGAAATAACCCTTCCTTCTCCGAGCCAGCATGTCCAGACCCAACCCCGATCAGCAACTCATCTCGCGCGAAGAGCTCCAGCTGAAGCTCGATGCCCTGCTCAGCCTGTGCAGCGAATGCCAGGGATACCGCATCGAGGCGATCCAGCTGTTCGCACCAGGCCTCATCGAGCACAGCAACTGGCGCATCGCCCCGCCGCTGGATGCCGACGGCGTGCGCGACCGCTCCCCCTGCTGGCAGGGCATACACCAGGAAGTGCGGCAGCTGCAGCGGCGCTACAAGCTGCCATGGCCCTGAGCCGGATCATCCCGGCGTGACACGGCTGTCGGGGTGAGCGCCTATCTGCTGCAGCGCCTGGCGCAGAGTGCCGGCGTGATCCTGGTGATGTCGCTGCTGGTATTTGCCGGCATACACGTCATCGGCGATCCAGTGGCGCTGATGATCAGCCCGAATGCGGACCAGGCCGAAGCCGCGCGCATGACTGCGGCGCTGGGCCTGGACCAGCCCTTGTGGCGGCAATACCTCACCTTCGTCGTGCAGGCCGCCAGCGGCGATCTCGGCCGATCCTTCGCCTTCAACACGCCGGCCATGCCGCTGATCCTGGAACGCATGCCCGCCACTTTGGAACTGGCCATCACGGCCCTGCTGATCGCCGTCGTCCTGGGCATTCCACTGGGACTGTGGGCCGGACTGCGCCCGCAGGGCATCGCCGGACGCAGCATCCTCGCCGGCTCCATCCTGGGTTTCTCGCTGCCCACTTTCTGGGTCGGCCTGACCCTGATCATGCTGTTCTCGGTGCAGCTGGGCTGGCTGCCGGCCAGCGGCCGCGGTGCCACGCGTGAACTGCTGGGCGTGCCGACCAGCCTCCTCACCCTCGACGGCCTGGCGCACCTGCTGCTGCCCGCCCTGACGCTGTCATTATTCAAGCTGGCACTGGTGATCCGCCTGGTACGAGCCGGCACGCGCGAGGCCATGCAGCAGGAGTACGTGCGCGTGGCGCGCGCCAAGGGCCTGCCCGAATGGCGCGTGGTGGGCAAGCATGTGCTGCGCAACATCCTGATGCCGGTGCTGACCGTGCTCGGCCTGGAGTTCGGCTCCCTCATCGCCTTCTCGGTGGTGACCGAGACCGTGTTCGCCTGGCCGGGCATGGGCAAGCTGCTGATCGACTCCATCAACGCGCTCGACCGCCCGGTCGTGGTGGCCTACCTGTGCCTGACAGTCACCCTGTTTGTTGCCATCAACCTGGTGGTGGACCTGCTGTATGCGCTGCTCGATCCACGCGTACGGCTGGGAGTTGCCACATGACGCCCCCCGGCACCGGCAACAAGCTGCAGGCCAGGTCCCCCACGCGCGCTTCAGCCACGCAGATCGTGCCGCGGATAGCGCTGGTCCTGCTGGTGCTGATCACCGCAGCCGCCCTGTTCGCGCCATGGATTGCACCGCAGAACCCTTATGACCTGGCGCAACTGGACATCATGGATGCGCGCCTGGCGCCGGGAAGCGCGTCATCCGCCCCGGCGGCGGACGGCGGAACACACCATTACCTGCTGGGCAGTGACGACCAGGGGCGGGACATGCTGTCGGCCATCCTCTACGGATTGCGCACCAGTCTCATGGTTGCGCTGGCCAGTACCGTGCTGGCGCTGTCCCTGGGCCTGCTCGTGGGTCTGGTCTCCGCGTGGCGTGGCGGCTGGTTCGACGCCCTGGCCATGCGCATCGCCGACCTGCAACTGTCCTTTCCTTCGGTGCTGATCGCACTGGTGCTGCTGGCCGTCATGGGCCAGGGGGTGGACAAGATCATCGCGGCCCTGATCGCCGTGCAATGGGCCTATTACGCCCGCACCGTGCGCGGCGTGGCGCTGGCCGAGCGCAATCGTGAA
>CAIPGJ010001065.1 GCA_903864555.1 uncultured Pseudomonadota bacterium
CACTCGTTTGCGTCGCCGGAAACGGCGGCGGCCATGTGGTCATCGAATTGGGCACGGATGAAGCCTTCCTCCCAACAGCCACGCGCAGGGTCACCCTGCCACCCCTGGAACCGGAGAGAAACCATCTGGCAACCGGACGCATCGACGGCCTGGAGCCGGACCGCACCTGGTTCTACCGCATCCTCGATGCGCAGGGTCCCGTGATTTCACGCGTCGGGCGCTTTCGCACGGCTCCGGCGTCGCCACGCCCCTTCAGCTTTGCTTTCACCGCCGACATGGACGAGGCCTACCGGCCGTTTCGGCTTTTCGACCAGATCGGCGCACGCAACCCCGAATTCTTCCTGCACCTGGGCGACACCATCTACGCGGACCTGCCGCGCGTGCAGTTCCGCCCTTCAGTCAGCCATTACCGGCGCAAACACGCCAACAACCGCGGTGATGCACACCTGCAGCAGTTCCTGCTGCGGCATGCCACCTTCGCCACCTGGGACGACCACGAAACGGACAACAACTGCCATGCCGGCCACCCGCACATGGGCGAGGGTCGTCAGGTATTCCGCGAATTCTGGCCCTGCCGCAACGTCGCCGAAGACGGCTTATACCGGCGCTTTTCCTGGGCCGGGGTCGATTTCTTCATGCTCGACACGCGCAGCTACCGCTCGCCCCAGACAGTCGCCGACGATGCCGCCAAAACCATGCTGGGGGCCGCGCAGAAGCAGTGGTTCATGGAGGGACTCGCCGCATCGAAAGCACCCTTCAAATTCATCATCACTTCGGTGCCCTTCCAGGGCGGCGGCGAGGACACCTGGGGCTCATACAAGACCGAGCGCAATGAGATTTCGGCGCTGATCCGCGGCAACCGGATCGGAGGCGTCGTGTTCCTCACTGGTGACTACCACCTGGCGCGGGACTGGAGCCTGCCGAAGGCCGGCTTTCGCGAATTCATGGCCGGGCCGATTGGCTCCTTCGTGCACTACATGCGCACCCCCTCGGCTCGCGACCGCTACGAGAAAAGCGGCACCTTCCACCATGGCGACGGCTACAACTTCGGCATGGTCCATGTCGACCCCGCCGCGCACTCGGCGCAGGTGGAGTTCGTCGACAGGAATGGCGTGACGCTGGGGAAAGTGGCGTTCACGGGCTGAGTTCAGGCCGAAACTCACGCCCTCCCCGAAGCGGTTGCAGAGCTTGCCCAAACCACGCTGCACTCCGCATTGACAGGGCAGGGACCGTGGCTAGAATGGCCCGTTCCTGTAGGAGGTGCCAGCATGCTGCCTGAGTCGGGATTTGTGGTTTTTGCCAAGCGCGACTGCCCAACCTGCGAGCTGATCGAGCCGGTGCTGCAGCAGCTCGCCGCCAGGCCATCCACGCGCATCATCAGCCAGGACGACCCAGGCTTTCCGACACAGGTGGCGGGCGTCATCGATGACCGCGAGCTGGAACAGTCTTTCCACCACAGCATCGAGATTGTCCCCACGCTGATCCGCATGGAAGCTGGGCGCGAGG
>CAIPGJ010001066.1 GCA_903864555.1 uncultured Pseudomonadota bacterium
AGGCTGGGAAAGAGCTGGTCGAACAGCACATTCACCGGATGCACGAAATGCAGCGGCGAAGTTTCATAGAGCGCCAACACCTGCGGCAGCACCGAGAGGGCGCGGGCGATGGCGCGGGCATCGGGCGGCGGCTGTACCTCGCCCGGTACCGGCGCACGACCGGGAACCGGCAGGATGGCGGCCGAGGTGACGGGTGCCGCCAGCGGCGGGATCGGTGCCTGCGGGTTCATGCCGGCTCGCACAGGTCACACAATGCTGCGCCGAACACATTGCCCATGCCCGAGGCGAGCGAGAGCACCCGGCGCACCGGCATGCGCCGGTCTTCCATGAGGTAGCGCTCGTCCCCGCCGGTGCGGTTGGGGATGCCGCGCGCCACGCCCTCACGCGCATCGCGCAGCACCAGGATGGTTTCCAGCAGGCCGCTGGCGCCCATGGTGTGGCCGATGCGCTGCTTGTAGCTGGTGGCGGTGAAGCGTTCGCCGAACACCGCGCGGATGCCGGCCGATTCCGAGGCATTGTTGGAATGGGTGCCGGTGCCGTGGGTCTTGATCAGGTCCACCGAGGCGGCATCGGCCTGCGCCAGGCGCAGCGCCTCGCCGATGGCGTCGCGAAAGCCGGCGCCGTCCTCGCGTTGACCCATGGCATTGCCGTGGCGCTCGGCCACCAGGGTGGCGCTTTTGAGTTCCGCCAGCGGTTCGCGCCCGCCGGCGCGCATCGAGGCCTCGGTCTCCAGCAGCACGATGGCCGCGCCCTGCCCGATGAAAAAGCCGCGGTTCAGCGGATCGAAGGCCGAGGGCAGCGTGTGGTCCTCAGCCATTTCCGCTTGGGTGAGCGAGGCCCGCGTCTCGCCGAAGAATTCCAGCATGATGATGTTCACCTGGTCCTCGACGGCCAGGATGGCGACGCGCTCGTAGCCATGCGCGCGGATCAGCCCCACCGCATCCATCATGGCCTTGATGCTGCTCGCGCAGGCGGTGGCCTCGGTGGCGATATGGTCGGCGCAGCCCAGTTGCTGGGCCACGCGCGCGGCATAGATGTTGGTGAGCGACAGCGGCAACAGCTTGTAGGTATAAGCCAGGCTGCCATCGGGCTTGATGCGGCGGAAGTTGCCGCCGACGAAATTGGTGTTGCCCGCAGCGAGGATGAAGGCGGAGCGGCCGCCCTGTGCCGATGCGGCCTCGATGGCGGTGCGCACCGGTTCGGTGAGCACCTTCTCGGCCACGCGCGCCGGCGGATACTGCAGGCCGGTGGACACGCGGGCGTAGCTTTCCGGAAACCAGTGCACGTACTGCGGATAGGCGACATCCTCGAACAGCGCCGTCTCCGGCGTGCAGGCCGTCTCGTGCACGGTGAGGAAGATCCTCACGTGCCATCCACCACGGCGAAGGCCTCCTCCAGGGTGGCCGGCTCACGCTGCATGTGGGCGGTGATGAAGGCGGCAATGTCGGCGAAGGTGGTGGGATGCAGGGTTTTGCCCACCGCCTCGGGGATGCCATACACCTCGCAGACGTAAACCGAGATCAGCACGATATCGAGGCTATCCAGCCCGGTGTCGGGGAGCTTCTCCTCCAGGCTGGTGGCGGCGCGGATGCCGCGCGGCTTCACGCGCACGGCCAGGCCATTGAGCAGGGCCAGCAGGTCCAGGGCGGGGCTCATCGGGCGGTACTCCTGCATGGGCAATTCATGGCATGGCTCCTGCGTCCTTCGGGTCATCGGCATGGCCCAGATCATGGACCGCGGCAATCTTGCGCTCGGCATCGTATTCCATCCACTGCACGGCGCCACCGGTCTGGCCGGCCAGGCGGCGCGACACTTCGGCAGCCATGCGCGAAGGCGGCGCGAAGGGGGAGATGAGTTCGGTGATGATGACCTTCGCACCGGCTGCGCCACAGGCCTGGGAGAGCTCCATCATCGAGGGCAGGTAGCGATACTCACGCCAGGGCGCTGTCCCGACCCCGTGCGCGCCTTCAGGCTCCCAGGCCCAGCCGGCGAAGGCCACCGGCACGCCCTCCCGCCGCAGCAGCAGGCATTGCCCGGCGCTCACGTAGGGCACCACGCAGCGGCGCAGCATCCAGAACGGGCGCGTCGGCCAGTCCGGCGTCAGGCGCGCCAGGTAGAAGGCGGCCGCCAGCACTTCTCGCTCGGTGCGCTCGGTGCGGGGCGCAGGCACAGCAGCCGCACCCGGCATGCCCGCCTGCCGTGCCGATGACTCAGGCGCGGCTGACGACTGCATGCCGACCTCGAGCCCGTCCGGGGAAAGGGTTTGCGTGGAGGCGGGGCTGCATCGCCGGGGCAACGATCAGGTTGTTGCGCACGGCAAAGGCGGTGACCTCGGCAACATTGTGCAGGCCCAGCTTGGCCATGAGGTTCTCGCGATGCTTGCGCACGGTGTGTGCACTGATGTGCAGCAGTTGCGCAATGGCGGCATTGGAATGGCCGGTGGCCACCTGCTGCAGGATCTGCGCCTCGCGCGGTGACAGGGCCATGCCACGAGCACCTGCAGCCTCATCGCTGCCGGCCAGGTCCAGGCGCACCGGATCGAGTTCCCAGGTCTGGCCGTCGATCACCTGCAGCACTTCCGCGCCGCTGTCGGCGAACACGCTGGCCACTTCCGGCCCGTAAGCATTGCGTCCGGCCGCCAGCGTGCGGATCGACTGCATCAGTTGCGCCCAGGTCTGCAGGCGCACCAGAAACCCTTCGGCGCCGGCACGCAGGGCGGCATCCACCCGCTCACGATCGACCGACGAGGACAGCACCAGCACGCGGGCGCCACCGCTACGCAATTCCCCGACCAGCCGGGCCACTTCGTCGCCGACGGTATTGGCATCGATGACCGCCACCAGCGGGCGCGATTGCACCAGCATGAAACGACCGGTCCGGACGATGGCCGCGCTGATGGAGCATTCGGCCACCAGTGGCGACTCCAGCACGGCAACACGAATGCGGGTATGGCGCTTCAGGTCCATCGAACCGGCCCTGGTCGACCGTGCAGCCCGGGTGCTCAGGGCTGGGACCCGTCCCGTCCCGCTTGCCATCCGCCGTGTCACTTCGCCGCGGTGCCCGCAGGCGACACGAGCTTGGGGGTGGCTGGGGAGACCGACGCCGGCGCCACTTTGCCCGCCAGGCTGAGGATGCGCTTGGGCAGTTCGCTCTGCCAGCCCTGTATCGCCTTGCCGGCGGCCACCGAGTCGGAGAGATCCAGTCCCTCGGGAAACTGGTCCACGCCGATGGAGGAGAGCATGTCGCCATAGGCCCGCTGCAGCGCGGTGTAGGCACGGTCCTCGCGGATCTGCGAAGCGACGTAGGAAACGGCGGCGCGGATGCGTTCCAGGTCATCCGATTCGGAGACCGGCAGGCGCAGTTTGCGGATGCCCCAGATGCGGCGGTTGACCACGGTGGTGTCCCTGGCGAGGCGCCAGTCTTCCTCCTGAGTGGCGAGCTGCGCGCGCGCGATGTCCACCTGCTCCATCACCGACAGGCTGAGCGCCAGCCGGCGCAGCTCCACCGATTGCACGGTGCGCTGGTTGAACTTGGATCGCTCGTAGGCGGTGTAGGCGCCGAGGATGTTCCAGGCCGCGCTGTAGCCGTGCTCATACCAGTTCTTGTCCTCGATGCTGGAAGTGCCATCGAACATGTTGGCAAAACGCAGGCGGAAGGTGGGCAGCATCTGCGCATAGGCGGCATACACCTCGATCTTGCTCTTGCGCAGGTTGTAGTCGGCCTCGCGCAGCTCCGGACGGTTGGCCAGGGCCACGTCCTCGAGCAGGCTCATGTCGATGCGGCGCAAGGCGTCGAACTCG
>CAIPGJ010001067.1 GCA_903864555.1 uncultured Pseudomonadota bacterium
GCGTGAGGTAGTCGTGGGCAAAGCCATGAACTCTCTGTGTGTCTGGCTGGTCCCGGCTCAAGCCGGCCAATTCGACCTCAAGGCGGCCGCAGGGGCCATCGCCGCTCGCTTGCCGAATTATATGGTGCCCAAACACTGGGTGACGCTTGCGGCGCTGCCCCTGACGCCCAATGGCAAGATCGACATGAATTCCTTACCCCCACCGACCCGGTTGTCGGCAGCAGCCTCTCCGTCCAGCCCGGTGATACAGGCAGAGACGCCAGGTCTTGCACGCCTGGTAGCGGCCCTTTGCGGCGTGCTGCTCAAGCAGCCCGACTTCGACGTCGAGGCTGACTTCTTCAGTCGTGGCGGACACTCCCTGCTTGCAATGCAGCTGCGCGCTCAGGTAGAGAAAGTGGCACAGACTGAGATTCCCATGCGCCTGTTGTTCGATGGCCGCACCCCGCTGGGTATCGCCGAGCGTGTGCGCATCCTGCCGGGCATCGTCGGAGACATGGATGCCCGCGCTCTTTCCATCTTGCAGCAGCAACCCCGACCAGGCCCATGAGCAACGACACCCACGCCCTCACATCCGAACTGGGCACAAAGGCGAAAGATGACCTGTTCTGGATAGAGGCACAGGCTATCGGCGCCGACAGCCCCAGGCCGCGCCCTGCGCAGCACCGAGGTGTCGCCCTCACGCCCATGCAGGCCAGGCTATGGTTTTTGCACCCGATGGCTGCCGAGTTCGGGGCGTACAACATATTCTCGGCCTTCCAGGTAGGCGGGCCCCTGGATCTGGACCGGTTCGCTGTGGCCGTGTACGCACTGCAACAGCGCCACGAAATACTGCGCACCGGCTTCTTCCAAGGGGACGACGGCCAAGTTTACCAGCAGCCTGTGGCGTCCTTGGCCGATCCATTCGAGGTCATTGACTTGCGTATGAGACCGGCGTCGGACCGTCTGGAGCAGGCCATGTCGATAGTTGAGCAGCACCGGGCGCATCCCTTCGTTCTTGGGAATGTACCCGCCTGGTTCATGAAGGCACTGCGACTGGACGACAGCTCCACGATCCTAACGCTTTGCGTCCACCATATCCTGCTGGACGCGTTCTCAATCGGACTGTTGCTGCAGGACCTCAGCCGCCTCTACGTCGGTGAGGCGTTGCCGCCTGTTAAACTTCATTTCGCTGATCTGGTGTGGTGGGATCAGGAGTCCACCTCGTCGACCACCGTGCAAAAAAGCACGCAGAAGGTGATCAAGCGCCTAGATGGCGCCGAGCGTCTGCACATGCCCGAGGACGGCGCCCGGGCCAGCAACGGCCAGCGGATCGGCATGACCCTTCCGGTCCAACTCGGTCCGGATGTTGTAGCCGCAGTTGAGAGACAGGCCACCGCCGCGGGTGCCTCGCACTTTATGGTCATCGGTGCCGCGTACAGCGCGGCACTGGCAAGTTTTTCACACCAAAGCGATTTCATCCTGGGAACTTCCGTTCTCGCGCGCGAACACGCTGGGGCCGAGCGTGTGCCAGGCATCTTCGTTGAGATGCTGCCTTTGCGCTGCCGTCTGGACGGGAACCTCGGGTTTGAACAATGGATCCAGGCTTTCAGGGACGCGGCTCTGGATGCGTTTGACGATCTGCACGCCTCATATCAGGAGGTGGTGCGCGCACTGGGATTTTCTGGCACATCCCCTGGTGACCCACTGGTGTCCGTGGCACTGAGCATGTTTGCAGAACAGGAGGGAATCTCGGGGTTGTTCCCGGGACTGACGTTCCAGCAAGTAGCCGAACAACGGGGTGCCCGTTTCGACATGGAGATGTCGATTCGAACCTCCGGTGGCAGCTACACGGGGACTCTGATCTGGGACTCGGCACTGTTGGGGGAGGCAACTGTTCGGGCCTTTCTGTCCCATTTTGAGGTGCTGTTACGTCAAGGCCTCGCCGAGCCGAAACGGCCTCTCGGTCAACTCGACCGCAGCTGGCCAGCGGCTTTTCCCATCCTCCATGCGGGCGCAACCGACACCCCCCGATTGGAGACCCGGTTCCGCACGATGGCGCGCCAACGGGGAGAGGCCACCGCCCTGGTCTGCGGGCAAGCCAGGGTGAGCTACCGCCAACTGGACGAATGGTCGACCCGTGTAGCCGGGGAGTTGGTCCGCATGGGCGTGCAACCCGGCGATCTGGTGGGCCTGTCAGCCAAACGCGATCTGAATCTGCTGCCGGGACTGCTCGGCATCCTCAAGGCCGGTGCGGCCTATGTGCCCCTGGATCCAGCCTATCCGGCCTCTCGCCTAATGCTGATGGCGCAGGAAGCCCAGCTCAGGGTCTGCGTCTGCTCCGACGAGCAGACCCCTTTCCCGGACGGCGCCCAGGTCTGCTATGCAAACGGGCTCGCGCATACGGCGCCGGACGGCCCCGCCATCGAGCTCCCGCAGGAACTCACATCGCAGGCCCTGGCCTACGTGCTCTTCACTTCCGGCTCTACCGGCCAGCCCAAGGGGGTCCGGGTGAGCCATCACAATGTGATACGATTGTTTCAGTCTACCGCGCATTGGTTCGCCTTCTCGCCCGAAGACGTCTGGACGCTGTTCCATTCCTATGCCTTTGATTTTTCGGTGTGGGAAATGTTCGGCGCGCTGCTTTACGGTGGTCGCCTAGTGGTGGTGCCCACAGACATCAGCCGGGACCCACCATCGTTTGCCGAGATGCTGGCCAGCGAAGGCGTAACCTTTCTGAATCAGACCCCAAGCGCCTTCTCACAGACTGCAGCCGCCGTGTTGGCCCGCGAACCACGGGTACCGTCGGCGCTACGGCATATTGTGTTCGGTGGCGAAATGCTGCAGATGGGCTCCATGCGCCCCTGGATCGAAGCCTTCGGCGACCATCATCCCCAACTCACCAACATGTACGGCATCACGGAAACCACGGTCCACGTGAGCTACCGACCGATTCGGCGCGAAGACCTTGACCGACCAGCCTGTTCGCCGATCGGCGTCCCCATACCCGACCTGGGCCTGCGGCTTGCCAATGATCAGGGCGTGGATGTGCCCCGAGGAGCCATCGGTGAATTGCTGATTTGCGGTGCCGGCGTCAGCCACGGCTACTTGAAAAGCGAGGCGCGGGAGCGGTTCAGCATCGACGAGCACGGGCTGCGCTGTTACCGCAGCGGGGATCTCGCGCGGATCGACGCCAACGGCGAACTGGTCTACATCGGGCGCGCCGATCGCCAGGTTAAAGTGCGTGGCTTTCGCATCGAGCTCGGCGAGATCCAAGCCGCGTTGATGGCGCAACCGGGGGTGGCTGGCGCCGAAGTGCAGGTGCTGGAAAGGCAGGCAGGCGACCAGCGCATCGTGGCCTACATCACAGCCACTGAAGAACAGCGCCGCCAGGCCGACTTACGCCAGTATCAAGCATGGTCCAGCGCATTCGACACAACTTATGCGCCGGCCAGTTGCGACTTAGACGATCCCGACTTTTCGGGCTGGCACTCAAGCTACGATGGTCAGCTGATCCCAAATTCCGAGATGCGGAACTGGCTGCAGGAAACCCTGGATCGCCTGCGCGCCCTGCGGCCGCGCCGGGTGCTGGAGATTGGTTGCGGAACCGGCATGCTGCTGGCCGGTATGGCGCCACAGGTCGAACACTACTGCGGTATCGACGCGTCACCAGTGGTGCTGCACCAGTTGGCCGCGCGGGTAAGCAAAAAAGGATGGCAACACGTCAGCCTGCACTGCCTGCCTGCTCATGAACTGGAGAAGGCACAGGCACTGGCAGAAGAGACCACGCCCTATGACTTGGTGCTGATCAACTCGGTCGTCCAATACTTCCCTTCGGCGGAGTACCTGGGCCTGGTGCTGCGCCAGGCCGCCGCTTGCACGCGCACGGGCGGTGTGATTTTCGTTGGCGACCTGCGTGCCCATGCCACCGAAGCGCTGCACCACCTGTCGGTCACGCTACACGGCCCGCAAGGACCAGACCGCAAAGGGGATGCGTTGCGCAGCGCCTGGCACAAGTCCCAGGCGCTGGAGGGAGAGCTGATGGTAGACCCCGGGCTGCTGCAAGAGTTGCTGGCAGAGCGCGCGCCGCGCGTTTGGCCCCGCCTGAAGCAAAATGACTCGCCGAACGAGATGTCGCGCCTGCGCTATGACTGCGTGGTGTTCCTTGACCAACAAGGGGGAGA
>CAIPGJ010001068.1 GCA_903864555.1 uncultured Pseudomonadota bacterium
CCGACAATCCGCGCCTGTACAAGGGCGCCAACATCCAGTTTGACGCGGTGTTCAACAAGGCCGGTTATCACTATCCACAGCAGCGCATCATCGCCCTGTGGGAAGACGCGCTGCCCACCATCGAGAAACGCAAGGCGCCCGAGCCGCTGGTGATGCGCCTCAACACATTCGACTGCGCGATGTACCAGCACACCAACCTGGTTCCCGAGGTGTTCGAACTGGATGATTACCAGGTGCGCACGCCCACCGACATCATCGGCCAGCACATTCACCTGCCCAAGTGGGATCTGACCACCACCGACGGCTCGGCCAATGGCTGGAACTACGAAGACGGCACCCTGTCTCCCGGCGCGGTCCGCGAGCGCATCAAGTCCATCAACGCCTGGAATGCCGAGAACGTCCCGGTGGCCACGCTGGACGGCCGCACCCGTCTGCAGGCCCTGCCGCATCCTTTCTTCGGCAAGTACGGCCGCGAGGAATGGCTGGGCGCGCGCACCACGCTGCAGCGCTGGTTTGTCGATCCGGTGGTCAACACCCAGGGTGTCGACCGCGGCCTGGGCATCGTCTTCTCGCATGACCACTTCGGCCCCTCCACCCACCAGCAAACCGGGCTGTACGCCACGCTGCTGGTGCAACCGGCCGATTCGAAGTGGTTCCACAACGAGACCGGCGAGCCGATGTACACGCGCCACGACGGCGGCCCCACCAGCTGGCAGGCCATGATCGTGCCGCCGGCCGCCTCCACGGTGGGTACGGTGCCCGCGCATCGCGAGTTCTATCTCGAATTCAGCGATTTCCAGCACGCCTACGAGAAGGATGTGTACGTCGGCGTCGACGAAGCCGGTCGGCCGGTGGCCCCCACCGCCGACAGCTTCCGCTCCGCCATCAACCCGCCGCATCGCAAGCGCGCCGAGGAGGTGTTCCCCGATATGCATCGCGAAGCGGCACTGTGCCCCAACAACCTGCCGCGTCCCTGCCCGCAGGCCATCTCGGTGCAGGATCCGGGCACCTTCGTCGTGAACTACCGCAACGAGCCGGTCGGACTGCGCGTGTACGACCCGGCCCGCAAGGGGCCCGATGGCAAGCCCGGCATGCAGGCTGCCGGCCGCGCCGGCGATCTCGCCTTCGCGCTGCAGACGCGCACCGACCGCGCGCTCAAGGCCTTCAACACCGTCAAGGGCGATACGCCTTATGAGCCGCTCACCGCCGATGTCGATCCCGGCGACCCCTTCACGCCGATGATGCGGGCCTACTCCGGTGACATCGTCAAGGTGAAGATCCAGGCGGGTGGCTACGAGGAAGAGCACGGCGCCACCATCCATGGCATGAAGTGGCTGCAGGGCGGCTCCAGCTTCGGCAGTGCCCCCAACTCCGGCTGGAAGAATGCCCAGGCTGCCGCCATCTCCGAGCAGTTCACCCTGTCCACACCAGTGGTGGCCGATTTCTCCCAGCGCGGCAACACCGCCGACTATGCCTGGGCGGTGAACACCTCCTACGACGGCTGGTGGAACGGCTCCTGGGGAGTGATGCGCAACTACAGCAAGCTGCGCAAGGACCTCAAGCCCCTGCCGGGCAATGTCAAGCCGGTGAGCCTGGCCAACAAGAAGGACTTCAACGGCGTGTGCCCGAAGACCGCCCCGGTGCGCCGCTATGCGGTGACCGCGGCGCTGGCCAACGACATTCTGGGCAATGCCTTCGGTGTCAGCATCATCCCCTCGGACAGCTCGGCCACCATGCATGCCGGCGCCGCGCTCAAGGCCGATGGCGGCACGCTGGTCTACAACCCCAGTTCAGCCTCCACGCGGCCCTTGCGTATCGTTCCGGAGGAGCCGGGGGAGCCCGTCATTACCTTGGGCGGCAAGCAGGGCCCCCTGCATGACCCGACCGGCATGCTCTATGTGCGCAGCGGCGACCTGGGCGCCGATGGCAAGCTCAAGCCCGGCGTGCCGGTGGAGCCCCTGGTGCTGCGTGCCGCCGCCGGCGAATGCATCGAAGTCACCCTGGAAAACCGCCTGCCCTCGAAGATGCCGGACCTTGCCTCGCTGCAGGTGCTGCCCGGCACGGTCAAGCGCGACCGCGACTCCCACGAAGGGTCCACCACCTTCAACTACAACCTGATCGCGCCCTCGGCACACATCGGCCTGCATCCGCAACTGGTGGAATACGATGTCACCACCAGCGACGGCGTCAACGTCGG
>CAIPGJ010001069.1 GCA_903864555.1 uncultured Pseudomonadota bacterium
CCCGATCAAGGGGCAGGACGGCTCCATCAAGCTGGCCGCCGGCAAGACGCTCACCGACAAGGAGATCGACAGCGTCAATTACTACGTCGAAGGCGTCGAGGGCCAGTTGCCCAAGTAAGGCGATACAGTCCGGCAGCTACTGCTGCCGGACTACCCGTCCGTGATGCAAGGCAAAATGCAGAACCCTTTAATCCCGGATGGGTGGTCGAACTCCCTGCCGCAACGCCCCTCCCGAAGCCAATCCATCATGCCCCCCTCGAATGACCTGACCACATACCTGCGTGCCCTGCCCAAGGCCGAACTGCACCTGCACATCGAAGGCTCGCTGGAGCCGGAGATGGTGTTCGCACTGGCCGGGAAGCACGGCGTCACCCTGCCCTACCCAACGGTGGAAGCGCTGCGTGCCGCCTACGACTTCAGCGACCTGCAATCCTTCCTCGACATCTATTACGCCGGTGCCGGCGTGCTGCGCGACGTGGATGACTTCCGCGCCATGACCGCCGCCTACCTGCAGCGCGCCCATGCCGATGGCGTGGTGCATGCGGAAATCTTCTTCGACCCGCAGACCCACACTGATCGGGGCATCCCCATGGCAACGGTGATGGAGGGACTGCTGGCCGCCCTGGCCGATGCCCGGCGTGACCTGGGCCTCACATCGCGCCTGATCCTGTGCTTCCTGCGCCACCTGAGCGAGGAAGCGGCCTTTGCCACGCTAGAAGAGGCCCTGCCCTGGTGCGACCACATCGTCGCCGTCGGCCTGGACTCCTCCGAACGCGGCAATCCGCCGGAGAAATTCGCCCGCGTCTTCGCACGCGCGCGTGAACTCGGCTTCCTCACCGTCGCCCATGCGGGCGAAGAGGGCCCGCCACAGTACATCCGTGATGCACTCGACCTGCTGAAGGTGTCCCGCATCGACCACGGCGTGCGCTGCAGTGATGATGCGGCCCTGGTGGAGCGTCTCGCCCGCGAGCAGATACCGCTGACGGTGTGCCCGCTCTCCAATGTGCGCCTGAAGGTCTTCCCCGCCATGGCCCAGCACACTATCGGGCGCCTGCTGCAGCAGGGCCTGTGCGTCACCATCAACTCCGATGACCCGGCCTATTTCGGCGGCTACATCCTGGACAACTATGTAGCGACAGCGGCAGGCCTGTCGCTGTCCCGTGCCGACATGGCGCAGCTGGCGCGCAACTCCATCACCGCCTCCTTCCTGGACGCCGCGGACAAGCAGCACTGGCTGGCCCGCATCGATGCCGTGGCGTTGCAGTCATGAGCACACCGACCATGAGCTCGGCGAACATGACGGCCATGCCCGCCGTTGCACACCCGCAGGACGACCCGGTCCTGCTCCATGACTGGCACCCCGTCGCCGACCTGCGCAGCCTGGTGCCCGGGGCCATCGCCACGGCCAGCCTGCTGGGACGCCAGCTCGCGCTATGGCGCGGCAACGACGGGCAATTGCATGCCTGGGAGGACCGCTGCCCGCATCGTGGCACGCGCTTGTCCATAGGCCGCATCGAAGGCGAGAACCTGGTGTGCGCCTATCACGGCTGGCGCTTCGCCGGCGACGGCCAGTGCACCCACATCCCCGCGTTGCCCGGTTTCACGCCATCGGCACGCGCCTGCGCCACGGCCTATCACGTCGAGGAACGCTACGGCCTTGCCTGGGTCTGCCTGGGCCAGCCTTGCGGCGGCGTGCTGCCTTTCCCTGAGTACGACGATGCCAACCTGCGCAAGGTGATCTGCGGCCCCTATGAAGTGGGCAGCAGCGGCCCGCGCATCGTCGAGAACTTCCTCGACATGGCTCACTTCGGCTACGTGCATGAGGGCATCCTGGGCGACCCCGCCCACGCTGAAGTGCCCGACTACGAGGTCGGGGACTACGATGACGGCACCGGCAATGTCGGCGTGCTCGCCACCGGCTGCTTTGCCTGGCAGCCGCAGACCAACAGCCTGGCCCATGGTGGCAGCCACGTGGAGTACACCTATCGCGTGGTGCGCCCGCTGACCGCCATCCTGACCAAGCTGCCCCAGGCGCAGCAGGATTTCCGTGAAGCCATCAGCCTGCACATCCAGCCGCTGGAGGAAACCCGCAGCCGCGCCTGGATCATCATGGCCATGACCAACTTCGTGCACAGCGAGCAGGACCTGAGCGCCTTCCAGGACCGCATCTTCCTGCAGGACAAGCCCATCCTGGAGAACCAGGTGCCGTTGCGCCTGCCGCTGTCACCCGATGCCGAACTCGCCGTGCGCTGTGATCGCCTGTCGGTGGCTTATCGCCGTTACCTCACCGATCGCGGCCTGCGCTTCGGTGTGCAGCTCGATGGTGCCTGAACCATGAACACCTCCACCCGGGCATTCCGCGGCGAACTGGTCGACTTCCGCGATGATCCACGCCGCTCACCCTCGGCGCTGCGCCATGTACCCGACGGCCTGCTGATCGTGCGCGACGGCCAGGTGCTGAAGAGCGGCCCGGCCGAAAAGCTGCTGCCCACCCTGGAGGCCGACACGCCGGTCACCGACCACCGCGGCCGCATCCTCATGCCCGGCTTCGTCGATGCGCATGTGCACTATCCGCAAACCGGTGTCATCGCCAGCCACGGCAAGCAGTTGCTCGACTGGCTGACCGATTACACCTTCCCGGCCGAAGCCGCCTTCTCCGACCGCACCCACGCCTCGACCACGGCGGCCTTCTTCCTCGATGAACTGCTGCGCAATGGCACCACCACCGCGGCGGTCTATGCCACCGTGCATCCGGTGTCGGTGCAGGCCTTTTTCGAAGCAGCCGCGTCGCGCCAGCTGCGCATGCTGTGCGGCAAGGTGATGATGGATCGCAACTGCCCGGAGAACCTGCGTGACGACGCCGAAACCTCCTATGCCGATTCCGCCGAACTGATCAGCCGCTGGCATGGCCGGGATCGCCTGCTGTACGCCGTGACGCCGCGCTTTGCCGCCACCTCCACCGAGCGCCAGCTGGAACTGGCAGGCCGGCTGCTCGAGGAACATCCGGGCGTGCGCCTGCAGACCCATATCGCCGAGAACCATGGCGAGATCCGCTGGGTGGCCGAGCTCTTCCCCTGGAGCCGGCGCTACATCGACGTCTATGATCGCTACGGCCTGCTGCGGCCCGGCGCACTGTACGGGCATTGCATCCATTTCGATGCGGAAGACTGGCAGCGGTTTGCCGACACCGGCGCGGTGGCGGTGCACTGCCCCACCTCCAACCTGTTTCTCGGCAGCGGCCTGTTCGATTACGACGCGGCCCATGCCGCCGGCGTCAACGTGGCCCTGGCCACCGATGTCGGTGGCGGCACCTCCTTCAGCATGCTGCGCACCATGCATGAGGCTTACAAGGTGGCGCGCCTGGCGGACCGCCGCTTCGACAGTCTGGATGCCTTCTATCTCGCCACGCTGGGCGGTGCCAGGGCGCTGCAGCTGGACGGCTGCATCGGCAGCTTCGAATCCGGCCGGGAGGCTGACTTCATCGTGCTGGATCCGCAGTCCACGCCCGTGCTGGCACAGCGCGCCTGCAGCGGCACATTGGCGCAGCGCCTGTTCGCGCTGATGATGCTGGGCGATGACCGTGCCATCCAGGCCACCTACATCCTCGGAGAAGCCGCCCACCTGCGGGATCAATAATGATCATTTTACGGTGGTATGCACCGTCTTTAATGCTCAAAAATAATGATTAATATCACCCACAGGGCGCCACTGCAAACCCGGTGATCAGCCAGCCGGCAGGCTGTCGATGCGAAAGGCACCGGGAGCCGCCGCTTCCTCGCAGTCGATGACACCGCCATCGCGGTCCACCACCAGAAAATCACAGCGGGCCTGCAGAGCCAGCAGCGGATGGTGCCAGGTGCCGCGCCGGAAGCTCACACCCTGCTGCCCATTGGTCAGGAAGGCCACGGGTAGGCCGGGCTGACCGCCGGCCGAGTCAGGCGCCACCACCACCAGGAATCGCTGCCCATTCAGCGGCATGAAGGCCTGGCTGCCCAGGCGATGCCGCTCCAGCAGGCCCAGATCCAGTGGCAACTGCACCGGTTCGGTCCGGAAGATGCTGATCACGCCGCGGCCGTTCTCCGCCAGCGCATCGACTTCGGCCAGTGCATGAAAGCGTTGCGCGCGGCCGCCGTTGATGGCAAAGGAGGCCGCGCCATCGCTGTCGATGACTTCGCCATAGGGCGAAAATGCCGCACGCGTCAGACGTTGTACTGGCAGGGACTGCATGGTCAGCCCCCGGCCCGGCCCCAAAGACGCAGGCGGCTGACGCCACCGTCCGGAATGATGTTGAAGCGCACGTGACTCACCGACCCCAGCTTGTTCAACTC
>CAIPGJ010001070.1 GCA_903864555.1 uncultured Pseudomonadota bacterium
AAGCCGCGTGGGGCGAGCTGAACAAGTCCTGCGCCGCCTGCCACGACAGCTTCCGCGCCCGCCAGTAACAGGCGCCGGCAGACTGATACAAGGCCCCGCCCGTGCGGGGCCTTGTCGTTTGTGCTCCCGGAAACCAGTGTTGCATCGTCCCGGTTCCACGTGAGCCGCTGCTAGAATCCGCGCACCCTCTACCCCATCGAGGCAAACCACCATGCTGCCATTGACGCCCACTGCCCCCCCTAGCTCCGCTGGCTTGTTCCGCCTGCTGCAAACGGGCATGGCCGTGGCGATTGCCTTCATTGCCGCCGCCGCCATCGCCGCCCCGCCTCCCGGCGACGCGCGACGCGGCGAATACCTGATGAAGGCCGCCGGCTGCATGGGCTGCCACACGGCGGAAGCCAAGGGCGCTGCGCCTTTTGCTGGCGGCCGCGAGCTGAAGACTCCGTTCGGCACCTTCTTCGGGCCCAATATCACCCCCCATGCCCAGGCCGGACTGGGCCGCTGGACCGAGGCCGATTTCGTACGCGCCATGCGTGATGGCCGCCGCCCCGACGGCGGGCACTATTTCCCGGCCTTCCCCTATCCGTCGTTCACGAAAATGACCGACGAGGACCTGAAGAATCTGTGGGCTTTCATGCGCATGATCCCACCAAATTCCCAGGCGAGCCGTGAACACGAATTGAAGTTTCCCTTCGGCTTCCGCCCTCTCGTACTGGCCTGGAAGTGGTTGTTCTTCACGCCCGGCGCCGACCCCGTCAACCCGAAACTGACGTCGGTGCAGGCGCGCGGTGCCTACCTGGTCAATGCCCTGGGCCATTGCGGCGAATGCCACACCCCGCGCAACTTCATGGGCGGCCCGAACAAGGCGCGACTGCTGGCCGGCACCAAAAAGGGCCCCGACGGCAAGGGCGTGCCCAACATCACACCCGCCAGCCTGAAGAAATGGGGCGATGGGGAGCTCAAGGAATTCCTGGTGGGCGGCATGACACCCGATGGCGATGTGCCTGCTGAAAGCATGGGCGAAGTCATCCGCAACACCACCAGCCAGATCACCCCCCAGGACCTGGCCGCCATGATCGCCTACCTGCGCGCCGTGCCGGCAGTGGCGAGTGAAAATTAGTCATTATGATCAATTCCACGCGCTGTCATCCGTGATTAAAAGAAAACGGGGCTGATTGTTATCAGCCCCGCTCTACTTATGGCAGCCCCTGGGATGCCGTACGCGGTACGGCGCTAGATGCGCCGCGCGAGTTCCGCCGCCTTGCCGATGTAGCTGGCCGGTGTCAGTGCCAGGAGGCGCTGGCGGTCCGCCTCCGGCAGGGCCAGCGAACTGATGAACAGGCGCATCGCCTGCGCATCCAGGCGCTTGCCACGCGTCAGTTCCTTCAACTGCTCGTAGGGGTTGGGCAGGCCGTAACGACGCATGGCCGTCTGGATCGGTTCGGCCAGCACTTCCCAGTTGGCATCCAGGTCCTCGGCCAGCCGCACCGGATCGGCCTCCAGCTTGCCCAGGCCGCGCAGGCAGGATTTCCACGCCAGCAGGCTGTGTCCCAGCGCCACGCCAAGGTTGCGCAGCACCGTCGAATCCGACAGGTCGCGCTGCCAGCGAGAGACCGGCAGCTTGTCGGCCAGGAAACGCAGCAGGGCATTGGCCGTACCGGCATTGCCTTCGGAATTCTCGAAATCGATGGGATTGACCTTGTGCGGCATGGTGGAGGACCCCACCTCACCCGCCTTGGGCCTCTGCTTGAAGTAACCGATGGAGATATAGCCCCAGAGATCCCGGTCCAGATCGAGCACGATGGTGTTGGCGCGCGCCAGTGCGTCGAGCATCTCGGCCACGCTGTCGTGCGGCTCGATCTGGGTCGTATAGGCATTGAACTGCAGGCCGAGCGAGTTGACAAAGCGCTCGGCAAAGCCTTCCCAGTCGAAACCGGGGTAGGCCACCATATGCGCGTTGTAATTGCCCAC
Organism: uncultured Pseudomonadota bacterium; assembly: GCA_903864555.1. Next base: position 1,972 of record CAIPGJ010001070.1, read on the forward strand.
CGCGCCATTGATCTTGCCCAGCATCTCGGTGCGGGCGAGCGCCTCGCGCGCACGCTGCAGGCGGGCCACCACATTGGCCATTTCCTTGCCCAGCGTGGTCGGCGTGGCCGGCTGGCCGTGGGTGCGCGACAGCATGGCCGCATCGGCATGCTGGTGTGCCAGCGCACGCACGCGGGCGATCAGTTCATCCAGCCCCGGCAACAACACCTGGTCGCGTGCGCCCTTGAGCGCCATGGCGTAGGACAGGTTGTTGATGTCCTCGGAGGTGCAGGCGAAGTGGATGAACTCGGCAGCCTTCAGCACCTCGGCATTGCCGCGCACGCGCTCCTTCATCCAGTACTCGATGGCCTTCACGTCATGGTTGGTCTCGGACTCGATGGCCTTCACCCGCGCGCCGTCCTCGGCGCTGAACTTCGTGGCCAGGGCACGCAACTCAGCCACGCTCTGCACCGAGAAAGGCGCCAGTTCCGCAATCGCCGGCTCGGCCGCGAGCGCGATCAGCCATTCGATCTCGATGTGCACGCGATGGCGGATGAGGCCGGACTCGCTGAAATAGGGGCGCAGGGCATCGGCCTGGGCGGCATAGCGGCCGTCGAGGGGGGAGACGGCGTCTAGGGTGCTGAACGGCATGAATGGAGCCTGATAATGGCGAGGGTCGCAATTATGTCATGGGGCAATTTTTGGGCCGTGGCGTTGAGGGGTCAATCATTGTTTGGACCTATCGGCGAGATACATTCTTACGCTTTCGGGAAATTGTTTCGCCCGTTCTGGCGAGTTTGATTGCCTGTGGTCCATTTTTTCGCCTTTCGGCGAGTGACTTTCTTTGCTTCGCCAAAGAAAGTCACCAAAGAAAGGCGACCCCGGAGGGGACGGCCCCTCCGCTTCGCTACGGAGCTTCCCTGCGATGCTCGCCTCCTTCGGCGCCTGCGGAACTCGCAAAGACCGGTACAGCCGG
>CAIPGJ010001071.1 GCA_903864555.1 uncultured Pseudomonadota bacterium
AGCAGGCCGGTGACGATCTCGCCCAGGCGGGCATGCTGCTGCAGGTAGTTCATGGCATTGACGCGGTCCGAAGCGTCGTAATCCTTGGCCACCTTGCGCAGCCTCAGCGTGGTGCCGTCATGCTGCAGGACATCCTGCACGCTGCCAGGCTGGTAGTCCGCGGTGATCTCCTTGCGATCCTTGATGAAGTCGATGCGGTTGACCGCCTCGTTGTGCTCGCGCACGTAGTCATAGCTGCGGGTCGAGCCCTCGTGGTTGTTGAAGGCCACGCAGGGGCTGATGACGTCGATGAAAGCCGAGCCCTTGTGCTCGATGGCTGCCTTGATGAGGGGCACCAGCTGGATCTTGTCCCCGGAGAAACTGCGGCCGACGAAGCTGGCGCCCATCTGCAGGGCAACCGCCACCATGTCGATCGACTCGTCGGTGTTGATCACGCCGCGCTTGGACTTCGACCCGCGGTCGGCGGTGGCCGAGAACTGGCCCTTGGTGAGGCCGTAGACGCCGTTGTTCTCGACGATGTAGACCATGTTCACGGCGCGCCGGATGCTGTGGGCGAACTGGCCAAAGCCGATGGAGGCGGAATCACCATCGCCGGAGACACCCAGGTAAAGCAGATCCCGGTTGGCGAGGTTGGCGCCGGTCAACACCGAGGGCATGCGCCCGTGCACGGTGTTGAAGCCATGGGAATTGCCCATGAAGTAGTCCGGCGTCTTGGAGGAGCAGCCGATGCCGGACATCTTGGCGATGCGATGCGGCTCGATGGCCAGCTCCCAGCAGGCCTGGATGATGGCCGCGGAAATGGAATCGTGGCCGCAGCCAGCGCACAGGGTCGAGATCTTGCCTTCGTAATCGCGACGGGTGAAGCCCAGCTTGTTGGCGGGCAATGTCGGATGGTGAAGTTTCGGTTTTGCCAGATAAGTCATGTTGTTTCCCCGGTGTCAGGCGCCGCTCAGGCCGCCTTGTCCTTCTTGATGGGTTTGACATTGAAGGCAGACAGTCTCTGCGCAATCTCCGCCACGATGAAGCGTGCGGTGATGGGGGTGCCGTCATAGTGCAGTACCGGCATCAGCTTGGCCGGCTCGATGGCGCCCTCGTTCATGATCAGCGTGCGCAACTGGCCGTCACGGTTCTGCTCGACGACAAACACATGGTCATGGGCGGCGATGAAATCGATGATACTTTCGTGGAAGGGAAAGGCACGAATGCGCATGGCGTCCACGTGCAGGCCCTGCTCCTCCAGCCGGTCCAGGGCTTCGTCCATGGCCGGGCTGGTCGAGCCGTAGTACAGCACGCCGAAGCGGGTGGACTTGGAAGACTTGTGCTCGATCGGCTTGGGCACGTACTGCTTGGCCGTCTCGAACTTGCGCAGCAATCGCTGCATGTTGTAGACGTAATCCGGACCGGCTTCGGAGTAGATCGCATAGGTATTGCGTGAGGTGCCCCGGGTGAAGAAGCTGCCCTTGGTCGGATGGGTCCCCGGCAGGGTGCGATAGGTAATGGCGTCGCCGTCCACGTCGACATAGCGGCCGAAATCCTTAGCGGCCTCCAGGTCATCGTGGCTCATCACCTTGCCGCGGTCATAGCTGCGGCTGTCGTCCCAGGACAGGGGCTTGCACAGCCGGTGATTCATGCCGATGTCCAGGTCGGTCAGCATGAACACCGGGGTCTGCAGCCGGTCTGCCAGGTCCAGTGATTCGGCGGCAAACTCGAAGCATTCGCGCGGATCCTCCGGGAACAGCAGGATGTGCTTGGTGTCGCCATGGGAGGCGTAGGCACAGCACAGCACATCGGACTGCTGGGTGCGCGTGGGCATGCCTGTCGACGGCCCGGCGCGCTGCACGTCGATGATGGTGACCGGGATCTCGGCAAAGTAGGCCAGGCCGATGAACTCCTGCATCAGGGAGACGCCGGGACCCGATGTGGCGGTAAAGGCCCGGGCGCCGTTCCAGCCGGCACCGGTCACCATGCCGATGGAGGCCAGCTCGTCCTCCGCCTGGACGATGGCAAACTTGTTCCGGCCCGTCTCCTTGTCCACGCGCATCTTGTGGCAGTAGGCGCTGAACGCCTCGGCCAGCGAGGATGAGGGCGTGATCGGATACCAGGCGCACACGGTGGCCCCCCCGTAGACGCACCCCAGTGCCGCAGCGCTGTTGCCTTCGAGGAGGATGCGGTCACCCACCTTGTCGGCCTTCCTCACCTGCAGGCCGATGGGGCACTGCAGGTGCTTCCTGGCATAGTCGCCGCCCAATTGGAGCGCGTTGACATTGGACTTGAGCAGCTTCTCCTTGCCCTTGTACTGGTCGGTGATGACACCGATGATCAGGTCCTGGTCCATGTCCAGCAGCACCGACAGGGCGCCGATGTACATGATGTTCTTGAACAACTGGCGTTGGCGCGGATCACTGTAGGTGGCATTGCAGATTTCCGTGAGCGGCACGCCGATGACCGTGATGTCCTCGCGGAACTTTGATCTGGGCATGGGCTTGCTCGAGTCGTAGAACAGGTAGCCGCCGGGTTCGATCTCCTTGACGTCCGCATCCCAGGTCTGGGGGTTCATCGCGACCATGATGTCCACGCCGCCGCGGCGGCCGAGGTAGCCGGCCTCGGTGATGCGGATCTCGTACCAGGTGGGCAGGCCCTGGATGTTGGAGGGAAAGATATTGCGCGGACTGACCGGCACGCCATGGCGTATCACCGACTTGGCGAATGCCTCATTGGCCGAAGCGGAACCGGAACCGTTGACGTTGGCGAACTTGACGACGAAATCATTGACGGCAGTGATGGGCTTCATTCTCAGGCAGCCTTCTTGATGGTCACGTGCTTGTCGCGGCAGGAGGGGCCCGCATGGGTCATCTCGATCAGGGTCTTCTGCATGTCCCACGCACCGGTGGGGCAGCGCTCAGCACACAGGCCGCAGTGCAGGCAGACATCCTCATCCTTGACCATGACCCGCGTGGTCTTCAGCTCCGGCGAGACATACAGGTCCTGGGTCGCATTGGTTGCCGGGGCATTGAGCCGTGTGCGCAGGTCTGCCTCCTCGCCGTTGCCGGTGAAGGTGATGCAGTCCATGGGGCAGATGTCGACGCAGGCATCGCACTCAATGCAAAGATCCTTGGCGAACACCGTCTGCACGTCGCAGTTCAGGCAGCGCTGGGCTTCCTTGAAGGCCGTGGCCGGATCGAAGCCCATTTCCACCTCGATCTTGATGTTCTTGAGGGTGATCTGGGTGTCACGCCAAGGCACCTTGAAGCGGTGGTCTGCAGAAACCTGGTTGTCATAGCTCCACTCGTGTATGCCCATCTTCTGCGACAGCAGGTTGACCATGGGCGGCGGGCGCTTGGCGATATCGTCGCCATTACACAGCTTGTCGATGGAGATGGCGGCATCGTGGCCATGTGCCACGGCCCAGATGATGTTCTTGGGACCGAAAGCGGCATCCCCGCCGAAGAACACGTTGGCCACGCTGGACTGGAAGGTCTGCTCGTCCACCTTGGGCAGGCCCCACTTGTCGAACTCGATGCCGGCATCCCGCTCGATCCAGGGGAAGGAGTTCTCCTGGCCGACTGCAATGAGGACTTCATCGCATTCGTGGATGTGGTCCGGCTCACCGGTGGGCACCAGATTGCGCCGGCCTTTGGCGTCGTACTCGGCCTTGACCTTCTCGAAGCTCATGCCGGTCAGCCTGCCGTTTTCATGCAGGAACGCCTTGGGTACCAGGAAGTTCAGGATGGGTATCCCCTCGTGGACCGCGTCTTCCTTCTCCCAGGGTGAGGCCTTCATTTCCTCGAAACCGGATCGGACGATGACCTTCACGTCCTCGCCGCCGAGGCGACGCGAGGTGCGGCAGCAGTCCATGGCGGTGTTGCCACCGCCCAGCACGATGACGCGCCTGGAGACCTTGCTGATGTGGCCAAAGGACACGGATGACAACCAGTCGATGCCGAGGTGAATATGCTTGGCTGCTTCGGCACGCCCAGGGAGTTCGAGGTCACGACCACGGGGGGCACCGGTACCGACGAAAATGGCATCGTAGCCTTCACCCAGCAAGGCCTTGAATGAGTCGATGCGTTGCTGGCGGAAATTGATGCCGAGTCCGAGGATGTAACCCACTTCCTCATCGATGACCTTCTCGGGCAGGCGAAAACGCGGAATCTGGGTACGGATCATGCCGCCGGCCTTGGCATCACCGTCAAACAGGGTGATGTCATAACCTAGCGGTGCGAGGTCGCGCGCGACAGTCAGCGATGCCGGCCCGGCACCGACCAGGGCAACGCGCTTGCCATTTTTCTGCTCGGGAACCGCGGGCAGCCGGGAGGTGATGTCCTCTTTATAGTCGGCGGCCACGCGCTTCAGGCGACAGATTGCCACCGGTTCCTTGGGCGAAGCGATGCTGGAGGCATCACCGACTGTGGCGGGCTCATCTTCTTCGACGCGACCACGCCGGCATGCCGGCTCACAGGGCCGGTCACAGGTTCTTCCAAGTACGCCAGGAAATACATTGGATTTCCAGTTGACCATGTAGGCATCACTGTAGCGGCCATGGGCAATGAGACGGATGTACTCGGGTACGGGAGTGTGAGCGGGGCACGCCCACTGGCAATCGACTACTTTGTGAAAATAGTCGGGAACACCAATGTCAGTTGGTTTCAAAACCTCTCCTCAAGGAAGGATGGGAACCGCTCATAGGCGATCTTTTTTTGGCTGCGGCCCGGCACGCGCAGGACCGTCCCCTCATGACAAAGGAGATGGTACGCCGATGTAAGAGGGGAGGAAAGTGCGGCCACTCCGGGAAGCCGACCACATCCGGGCACCCCACTTGCTTCGCTCCGGCCGGAAGTCCCCAGTTATGCGAGCAGGGTACCGAGCCCCGATTGACCGGGGACGATGGCTGCAATGGCTCAGTAACCACGCTGCCGGTCAACAGGCATGAGCAGGGGCTCGCCAGCCCGGCAACGCCGGATATTTTCAACGATGGACGGAACGGAGTCGCCGGGAAAAAGCTTGCGTGCCGCATGGGGCATGACCGTCACCAGCGGATGTCGCCAGAGCGGGCTGGAGGCAGGCAGCGGTTCTTCATGGAAGACATCCAGCGTTGCACCAGCC
>CAIPGJ010001072.1 GCA_903864555.1 uncultured Pseudomonadota bacterium
AGGAGCCATTACTTTACGCTTGAGCTCAACCCCTATCATGTCCACCATGGCTTGGGCGGCCGGCAAGAGGGAACGCCCTACTAAGGTCATGATACCGATCGTCCTTGTGCGCATGGGACGTACCAGCGGGATGAAAGCGAGCCGCCGGTTATCGCTTGGACATGCAAGAGCCGGCACTGGCGTCACGCCCATGCCTTCCTCCACCAGCCTGATCAAAGTAGGAAGATTGCCCACGTGGATGCGTGGATTGGCGACGTACTCCCAAGCCGGTGTACCCACCAGCATGGTCAGCATCACATTACCCAGGATGGATTGACCACGCAGCACTTGCCAGCCGAGGGGCCTACTCGCTTTTGCCAGGGGATGATCGTTGCGACATAAGAGGCCAAAGCGGTCCTCGATGATGGGAGTGAATGCGATATTTTGATTGGCTTCATAAAGACTGGAAATACCAAAATCTACCTCGCTGCCACTCACCATGGCCTGCACCTTGCGGGCACCATCAGCGAGCACCTTGATCTCGATGCCCGGATGCCGTGTGACAAAAGCATTCAACACAGCCGGCAACCACTCACTCGCCACCGAGGGCAGGATGGAGAAAGCAAGCTGCCCTCCTGAAAGTTGAGCCATGTGCAGCATGCTTGCGCTCGCGCGCTCCATGTGGGAAGCCATTTCATGAATCAGCGGCAGGCAGCTTTCACCAAAAGGGGTGAGCGTGGTACGCGAGGTTTTCTCGAAAAGCGGCTGCCCCAGCCTTAACTCGAGCTGACGGATCGATTGCGACAACGCAGGTTGGGAACGGAATGCAAGCTTGGCTGCGGCGCGAAAATTCTTTGTTTCGACGATGAGAAGGAAGTGGCGCAGTTGCGCCAGGCGCAAATCAATCATGGATGACCTTTGATAAGACAGTCTTATCAAACGATACATCAAATAAGGTTCTTGGACTTTGCCAGCGCTGCTAGTATCCCGGAACTTGAAGGCAGAAGCCACCAGGGGGATTACTCGATGCATGGATCGCACTTGAAGGGAAAAACGGCAATTGTCGGCAGCGGTGCAGTGATTTCGCGCATGACCGATGAAAGGCGCCGAACACCGCTCGAACTACATGCGCGGGCGGCACACTTAGCCCTTGCCGATGCCGGTATCACCCGCAAGCAGGTAGGTGCACTACTCACCGGCCGCGCGCCCCGCTCTTACGATGTGCGCCAGTTCAATATGCGACTGCTGAATGAACTGAAGATTGCCCCCACGTATACCACTGAAATAACAGCCCACGGCGCCGGCCCTATCGGCGCCATCGAGGTGGCCTCCATGATGGTGGCCTCTGGCACTGTGGATTATGTACTGTGCACCAGCGGCAACAACAATTCGCAATGGACCAACCAAGTCAAGGAAAGCGCCATTCGCGAGGCCGATCCACAGTTCGAAGCCTTCTACGGGCCCACGACGCCCGCACTGTACGCCCAGGTAGCGCAACGCTACATGTACGAAACGGGTGCCACTTCTGCGCAATTCGCCAAGGCGGCGGTGGAATGCCGGAAGTGGGCGTTACACCATCCTGAAGCCGCAATGCGCAGCCGCGGAGAGATCAGCATCGAGGACGTGCTCAACTCCAGATTGATCGCATCGCCACTTCATCTGCTAGATTGCGCCCCCTGGTTTCCCGGCGGCAATGTCGGTGCGCTTGTTATCACCCGTTCGGATCTGGCCGAGAAACTCAGGCCAGATCCGGCTTACATCCTGGGCTACGGTCAATGCACGACTCATGAATGGATCACCGACCGGCTCGGACTATGGGGAGTGGAACCCGCAGAGAACGGACCGAACCTCACCCAGATGGGATCAGTGGTCGCGGCAAAACAAGCCTATGCCATGTCCGGACTCACTCCAAAGGACATTGATCTCGCACAATCCACGGTGCCCTTCTCCTTCCTCATCCCCATGATGCTGGAGCAACTGGGATTCTGCCCAACCGGCCAAGGGGGCGCTTTCGTTGGAGCAGGCGGCATGGATTGCAACGGCGGCTTCCCGTTCAATACCAGTGGCGGCTACCTGTCCTACGGGCAGAGCACGGCCGGACTGTACATGGTGCAGGAATGCATGGAGCAGATTCAGGGAAAGGCCAAAGGCAAGCAGGTACCCAATGCCAAGCGCGCACTGGTGCACGGACATGGCGGACCGCTGGGCTGCCATTCGGTAATGATTCTGGGCAGCAGCCCGAACTGAAATTGGAGCATGGAGGCAAACCATGACTGAACAGATCAACTGGAGTGAAGGTTTTCAGGTCCAGGCTGGACACATGAAATTCGGCCGTACGGAGGCATCCCCTGAGACACAGGAATACTGGGATGGCGTAATGCGTGATGAACTCATGCTCAAGCGCTGCCTCGGTTGCCGGCGCTTCCTGCATCCGCGCCGCATGGCCTGCCCGGATTGCTACATGGCCGGCGTGGAATGGGCGAGATCCCAGGGGGAAGGTAAGGTATATTCATTCAGCACTGTCTATCGCCCGCCCGATCGCGACGCAGTCCAGTTGGAGTCCTCCTATTGCGTGGGCATCGTCCAACTCACCGAGGACGTCTATCTTTTCACGCGCTTCATGTCGAAGACTGGCACCGAACCGAAAATCGGTGATCCGGCCACCCTCGGCTTTGCAGTGTTGGGCGGCCAGAAGGTCCCCGTCTTCCACGTGAAGTAAAGACTTCTCCATGATCAAGCAGGCTGCCAGGCAAGACATACCGACCGCCTCGCCCCTCGCCGGGGTCCGGGTACTGGATTTCACGAGTTTTGTTGGCGGGCCGTTCGGAGGCATGCTGCTGGCAGATCTAGGCGCGGAAGTCATCAAGGTGGAACAACCGCCCAAGGGTGATCCTGCGCGGGATCGCCAGGACAATCCGGGTTACAGCAGCACCTATGCTGGAATCAACCGCAATAAGCGCAGCATTCTGCTCGATCTCAAGCATCCATCCAGCCAACCGGTGCTGAAGCGCCTGGTGGAACAGTCCGATGTGCTGCTCCTCAGCGTACGGCCGAAAAGCCGCAAGCGCCTGGGGCTCGACTATGACTCACTCAAGGCCATCAATCCTGCGCTTGTCTACTGTTCGATTACCGGCTACGGGGAAACCCCTGAGGCCAGAGACCGTCCAGCGTTTGACACCACTGCACAGGCCATGTCCGGTCTGATGAGTCTGGTGGTGTCGGATCTGGACCATGAGGTTAAGATCAGGCTCTTCCTTTCCGATCTGCTATCGGGAGTATATGCGGCACACGGCATCCTGGCGGCACTCGTGGAGCGCAGCCGCACTGGCCTGGGTCAGGAAGTCAGAACCTCGCTGCTGCAATCTTCGCTGGGCTTCATTGCGTACAATTTCCACACGCTTTTCTCTGCACAGGCGGCCAACCGGCCCAACAAGACCGTACGTCCAGCCGGTTTCCTGATGAAAGGCTCCGATGGCAAGGCTTTCGCCGCACATGTCCCATTTTCACCTCCAAGCATGTGGGAAAACTTTGTTGCATCCATCGAGATGCCCTGGCTCAAGGACGATCCGCGCTTTGCCAAACAGAAGGAGCGCGCGAGCAATTACTCAATGCTTCACCAGATGATCGCCGACCATGTCCGCAGCAGGCCCGCGGATTACTGGCTTTCGCGGATGGATGAAAAGGAAGTGGCCTGCAGTCCCATCCTACCGCTTGAAAGCGTGTTCGAGAATCCCATCGTCGCAGGTCTCGGCATGCTGCATGGCTTCACGGATCCTTGGGGCCAGCAACAACAAACGGTGGGCAGTGGCGTGAGCTTCTCCCGGACCCCAACAGTGAAGCCCACGCGCGCACCACTCTTGGGCGAAAACAGCGCTGAGGTCCTGGCCCTGTTTGGCTTCGACAAAGAGTCCATTGAGAAGCTGATGAAGGAAGGCGCAGTACAACCCACTCCGGCCACTCACCTGCCGGACGCGTCATCAGAAGAAACCTGAAAGACTCCAGGCCTGCACAGACGGGTCAGCATGGGAGAGGTAAACGGAAGATCCGAACGTGCCCCAACCATCAGGGAAAACTAATAACCCAACCGGAAGGAGACCAGCAATGCGCAGGCACATCATCCTCAGCAGTGTTTGTATCGCAGCACAACTGACTGCAGGCGGAGCCATGGCCCAGGCTCAGGACTTTCCCTCGCGCCAGATCCGCTTTGTCTCACCCTACCCGCCGGGCGGCTTCAATGACACACTGGCGCGCCTGATTGGCGACAAGATGGCCGCCTCACTGGGCAAACCCGTGGTAATCGACAACCGGCCCGGCGCGACTAGCACCATTGGCGCGACTTTCGTGGCCCGCTCACCGGCAGACGGTTACACCATCATGATGACCGGCGGCGGCAGCCATACCATCAGCCCTTCCCTGAACAAGCTACCCTATGACACGCTCAGTGATTTTGCCGGGGTCAGCTTGGTGGTCTATGTTCCCAACATGATGGTTGTGCATCCCTCTGTACCCGCAAGCACCATCAGGGAACTCGTGACCCTCCTGAAATCCAAGCCCGGCCAGCTTAACTATGCCTCGCTCGGCATTGGCAACTCCTACCACCTGATAAGCGAGATGTTCCAGGAAACCACTGGAACGAAGATGACTCATGTCCCCTACAAGGGCGCTGCCCAGGCATTGCTCGCCATCGTCAGCGGAGAAGTACAGGTCTACTTTGGTGTGATGTCATCAGTGTTGCCACATGTCCGCACGGGAAAACTGCGTGCACTTGGCGTGACAACCGATCAGCGTTCACCAGCTTTGCCCGATGTGCCAACAATCGCTGAATCCGGTCTGCTACCCGAATTCAAGGTTACCCCCTGGTATGCAGTGCTAGCACCCGGCAAAACACCGGCACCCATCATCAAGGTGCTCAACGCGGAGGTGGTCAAGGCAATCCAGGCTCAGGATGTCAGGGAAAAGCTCGCCCGTGACGGCGCAGTAGCGGCAGGCACCTCTGCTGAGGAACTTGACCAGGTCATTCGCCGCGAAATCACAATGTGGGCCAAGGTAATCAAATCAGCCGGCATCAAGGGTGAATAATTTGCCATCGTGCTTGCCGTACGGACCGCTTGAGGTTCACTAGCCCTACAATTCGATCTATCCATATTTTGAGGCCCGCATGACACATGAACTCGCAGGCAAAGTCGCTTTG
>CAIPGJ010001073.1 GCA_903864555.1 uncultured Pseudomonadota bacterium
CACCGCGGCGCGGCCGGTCTGCTCGCACAGCAGCACCGAGCAGTTCTGCTGCAGCGGCGTGACGGGAATGATGGATACTTTCATGGGACGACTCGCGGCGAGGATGGGGAATTCCGATCACGCGATTCTACCGGCGCATCCCCGGGAACTGAATGACGATGCAAGCCCCTGCCGAAGCATCAGCCAGGCACGCCCACCCGCAAGCCGGGAAATTCATCCCGATGGACCCGTGCGAATGCCAGCCAGCGCTGCCACTCGGTGCGCAGATGCAGGGCAAAACTGCCGGCAGTATCCTGCACTGAATCCAGCCCGAGCGAGCGCAGGCCCTCGATCACGCCCGCGGCATCGACAGCCCGCCGCACCCCGTCATGCAATCGGGCCAGCACCAGCGGCGGTACCCTGGCCGGTGCCAGCACCCCCACCCAGCTGGTGACCTCATAGCCGGGCACGCCGCTGGAAGCCAGTGTGGGCACCCCGGACACCAGCGCGCTCGGCAGGGCGCTGGTGACGGCCAGCATCTTCAGCCGGCCCAGACGCGCCTGCGGCAGCACACTGGTCGGGTTGTTGAAGGTGAGCGCAATGCGACCGGCGGCCAGGTCGTCGAACAGCACATTGGTTTCATCGTAGACCCGGCGTTGCAGGCTCACCCCGGTGAGCGCACTGAACAGCACGGCGCCCAGATGCGGGCCACCGCCGACGGCGGATGCGCCATAGGCCAGTTCGCCGGGGCGGGCGCGAGCCAGCGCGATGAGTTCCTGCACCGACGCCACACCCAGCTTGCTGGATACGGCCAGCACCATGGGGTTGCGCGCCAGCATGGCGATGGGGGCGAAATCGGCGAGGGGATCGTAGCGCTGCACCTCACCGATCAGGGAGCCGATCAGGTGGGTGGGCACGGCCATGCCGAGCGTGAAACCGTCAGGTGCCGCCTGGGCCAGCCGCTCCGCAGCGATGGCCCCATTCTCTCCCGGGCATTGGTCGATGTGCACCGCCTGGCCCAGCGCCTGCTCCAGAGCCGGGGCCAGCAGGCGCGCCACGATGTTGGACACGCTGCCCTGGCTGAAGCCGACCAGCAGCCTGATGGGCCTGGCGCTCAAGGCCACGTCGCTTCCCATGGGGTCACTGGCGGCATCAATGCCACGGGCTCATCCCACCCGGACTCATTCCGCCTTGATATTGGCATCGCGGATCACGCCAGCCCATTTGGCCGTCTCCGCCTTCATGAAGGCGGCAAACTCCTCGGGCGTGCTGACGGTAGGCACCGCGCCCTGCGCGACGATGGCGTCGTTCACCTCGGGCAGGCGCATCACCTTCACCACATCGGCATGGATGCGCTTCTGCGTGGCGACCGGCGTCTTCGAGGGCACCACCAGCCCGTACCAGTTGGTCGCCTCGTAACCGGGCAGGGTTTCGTTCATGGTGGGGACATCGGGCAACAGCGGCGAGCGCTTCGGTCCGAGTATGGCCAGTGCCCGCGCGCGACCATCCTTCACCGACGCCGAACCCTGCACCACGCTCATCACGTAGACCTGGATGTGGCCGGCGATCAGGTCAGTCATGGCCGGCCCGCCGCCCTTGTAGGGGACGTGGTGGATGTCGACATCGGCCATGCGGGCGAACAGCGCCCCGGTCAGGTGCGGGATGCCACCGTTGCCGGTAGATCCGTAGTTCAGCTTGCCCGGCTGCTTCTTCGCCAACGCGACCAGCTCGCGCACCTGGGTGACCGGTGTCTTCGGGTTCACGGTGAGCATCATGTCCACCGTGACAATCTGGCTGATGGGCGAAAAATCGCGCGCGATGTCGAAGGGCACCTTGCTGTAGAGGGACTGGTTGATGGAGAGGTTGCCCGCCGTGCCCATGAACATGGTGTGGCCGTCCGGGGCCGCCTTGGCGGCGAGATCGGTGCCGATGATGCCATCGGCACCGCCACGGTTGTCCACCACCACCTGCTGGCGCCATTCCTCACCCAGCTTCGGGCTGATGATGCGTGCCACGATATCGGTGCCGCCACCCGGTGGAAAGGCGACGATCATGCGCACGGGTCGGGCCGGGAAAGTCTGTGCACTGGCCAGTGCCGGTAACAGCGTAGTCAACAAAGACAAAGCGAGGCCCACCAGATGCTTGATGCCGTTCGAATTCATTGCTGGCTCCTTCAAGGATGCAATGCCATGCTGACAGTAAGAATGCCTAACAATGCGAGGGGACACATCCCCTCGCGCTCCCCTAAGTCAGGGCGCCTAACGGCAATTCTGTCAGGCGCTCTAAGTAGTGAAGTACCGTGCGGCCTTCATTCGGCCTGCAGGTTGGCCTCGGTGATGACCTTGCCCCAGCGGGTCATGTCGGCCTTGCCCGCCGCGAGCAGTTCTTCGGGCGTACTGGCCACGACATCGGCACCGGCATTGAACAGCTTCTGCCTGGCCGCAGGTTCATTCAGCACCCTGAGCATTTCGCGGTTCAGGCGGTTGATGAGGGCCGGCGAGGTTTTCGCCGGGGCAAAGGCGCCGAGCAACAGCACCGACTCATAGCCGGGCAATCCGGAATCGGAAATGGTGGGCAAGCCGTCTGCCAGGGCGGTGACCTGACGACTGGTGACCCCCAGTGCCTTCAGCCTGCCTGACTTCACCTGTCCGGCCACCGAGGCCCCGACCACGAAGCCCATGTGGATGCGCCCTTCGAGGAGGTCGATCATGCCCTGGCTGGTGCCCTTGTAGGCCACACCGACGATATTGAGCCCGCCACCCATGGACTTGAACAGCTCCGAGGCGAGCTGTGACGTGGACCCCGGCCCGGCCGAGAAATAGCTCAGCGCACCCGGCTTGGCCCGCGCCAGCGCCAGCAA
>CAIPGJ010001074.1 GCA_903864555.1 uncultured Pseudomonadota bacterium
CAGCACGTTCACCGTGGAGACGCCCTTGGAGATGGGCGTGAAGCCCAGCGGCTCGTAGGGCAGGGTCTTGTACAGGTGCGGATTGAGCGTGTGCGTGCCATCCACCGTCCACATCAGCGTGTAGCCGTCCGGGGCGGCTTTGGAGACGAACTCGGCGCCGAGCGCGCCGCCTGCGCCCGGCTTGTTCTCGATGATCACCGGCACGTTAAGCAGTGTGGAGAAGGGCCGCCCGAAGGTGCGCGCGGCGGTGTCGGTGGCGCCGGAGGTATAGCCGACGATGATGCGGATGGGCTTGTCCGGATATTGCTGGGCGCTGGCAACGGGTACGGCCAGGGTGGTCAGTGTGGCCAGTGCAGCCAGGGCTGCAAGGGTGGCTCTTGCGTTGGTGGGTGACATGCGATTCTCCTTCGTTGACGTGTTTGCCGCGCGCCTGTCTTGTGCAGGCTGTACGGCATGTGACGTGCAGGTTCGCGTGGAAAAAATGAACAGGGACAGGGTCCTGTGTTGCTTCACGTTCCCAAATGCGAATAGCACGCCGGCTACGGGGCAAATACTGGAATAAGCCGCGATATTGTGCAACCATCAATGCACAAACCAAAAAGAATCGCATGCGCGCACCAGCCATGCAGGTCCGTTTGCAGACACGTGCACCCGGACCGATGAAGCGCCTGTTGCCAGCACTCCAACCACTGATCAGCGCGGGTTGCGCTGCGCGGGAACACGCAGGACAGCCACCGCTGGTCGCTGCCGGGAGTGAACGCTTGCGTGCGCCTTGAACCATCACAGGAGAGTCTTGCATCGTGAGCCAGAAATTCTCGCGCATCCTCATCGCCAATCGCGGTGAAATCGCCATCCGCGTCGCCCGTGCTGCCGCCGAGCTGGGCATCGAATCCGTCGCTGTCCATCCGGCCGATGATGCACAGTCCCTGCATGTGCTGGGGGCGCAGCGCGCCCTCTTGCTGAAGGGCGCGGGTGCCCGCGCCTATCTCGACATCGACGGCATCATTGCCGCGGCGCGTGAAGGCGAATGCGACGCCATCCATCCGGGCTACGGTTTTCTGTCGGAGAACCCGGCGCTGGCGCGAGCCTGCGAAAAGGCCGGCATCACCTTCATCGGGCCGGCACCGGACGCACTCGAGGTGTTCGGCGACAAGAGCCGCGCGCGCGATCTCGCCCGCAGTGTCGGCGTGCCGGTGCTGCCCGGCACGCACGGGCCTTCCAGCCTGACCGAGATCCAGGCCTTCTTCACGGCACTGCCGGCTGGCAGCGGCATGGTGATCAAGGCCATTGCCGGCGGTGGCGGACGTGGCATGCGCGTCATCATGGATGCCGCGGCCATTCCGGCCGCCTACGATGCCTGCACGCGCGAAGCCCTGGCGGCCTTCGGTGATGGCGGCGTGTATGCCGAGCGGCTCATCGTGCAGGCGCGCCATGTCGAAGTGCAGGTGGCCGGCGATGGCCAGCAGGTGCTGGCCATTGGCGATCGCGATTGCAGCCTGCAGCGGCGCCACCAGAAGATCATCGAGATCGCACCGGCACCGGCTTTGCCGGAGACGGTGCGCAAGGCCTTGCACGAGGCCGCGGTGAAGCTGGGCCAGGCGGTGAAGTACCGCAGCCTGGGCACCATGGAGTTTCTGGTCGATGCGCAAAGCAACGAGATCGCTTTCATCGAGGCCAATGCGCGCCTGCAGGTGGAGCACACCGTCACCGAGGAAGTGACCGACGTCGACCTGGTGCACCTGCAGATCGCCCTGGCGCAGGGGCGTACGCTGGCCGAGGCCGGACTGCGCGAGGTGCCGGTGAGCCGCGGCTATGCCATCCAGGCACGCGTCAATCTCGAAACCCTGGGTGCCGATGGTTCGGTGCGGCCCTCGGGCGGGTGTCTCTCGGCCTACGAGCCGCCGGCCGGGCGCGGCATCCGCGTCGATGGCTATGGCTATGCCGGTTATGTCACCAGTCCCAATTACGACTCGTTGCTGGCCAAGGTGATCGTGCGCGGCGCCAGCTTCGAGGATGCGGCGCGCCGCACTTCGCGCGCACTGGGCGAGTTTCGCATCGAAGGCGTGAACACCAGCATCGCCCTGCTGCGCGCGCTGCTGGCCGATGAGAAGGTGCTGGCCGGCCAGGCCACCACGCGCTACATCGAGGCGCAGGCGGCGAGGCTGCTGCAGGTTGCGGCGACGCTGGCCCCGCGCAGCCTGTCCTCGGGCAAGGAAACCCAGGCGGCCAAGGCGTTCGCGGAAGTGAGCGGCACCACGGCGGCCAGGGCGCCACTGCAGGCCACCCTGATCGTGCTGGAGGTGGCCGAGGGTGCGCTGGTGCGCGCCGGACAGACCGTGGCCATCCTCGAGGCCATGAAGATGGAGCACGTGATCGCCGCGCCGGTGAGCGGGCGGGTGCAGAAGCTCGCCGCCGCCAAGGGCGAGGTGATGATGCCTGACCAGCCGATCCTGTTCATCGCTCCGGCCGAGGTTGAGGGCGAGGCCGAGGCACAGGAGCAGACAGTCGATCTGGATTACATCCGCCCGGATCTGGCTGACGTGTTCGAGCGCTGGCGCATGACGCGCGACGAGGCGCGCCCCGAAGCGGTGGCCAAGCGCCGCGCCCGGGGCCAGCGCACGGCGCGCGAGAACATCAACGACCTGATCGATCCGGACACCTTCATCGAGTACGGCGCCTTCGCTATTGCCAGCCAGCGCAGCCGCCATTCGGTGGAGCACCTGCTGAAGATGAGTCCGGCCGACGGACTCATCACCGGCGTGGGCACGGTGAACGGGGCCTTGTTCCCGGCTGAGGCGGCGCGCTGCGCTGCGCTCGCTTATGACTACACCGTGCTGGCCGGCACCCAGGGCGGCATGAACCACTGGAAGACCGACCGCATCCTGCATGTGGCGCTGGAGCAGAAGCTGCCCATCATCTGGTATGCCGAGGGTGGTGGTGGCCGCCCCGGCGATGACCGCAGCGGCCCCGGGCACCGTACCTTTGGCGCAGTGGGCGAAGTGTCGGGCGAAGTGCCGATGATCTCGGTGGTGTCGGGCTACTGCTTTGCCGGTAATGCCTCGGTGGCCGGCATGGCCGACATCCTCATCGCCACCAAGGGCAGCAATCTCGGCATGGCCGGTCCGGCCATGATCGAGGGGGGCGGCATGGGCATCGTCAACGCCAAGGACATCGGTCCCTTGCACGAGCAGGTGGCCAGCGGCGTGGTGGATCTCGTCGCCGAAGACGAGGCCGATGCCACGCGCCTGGCCAAGAAGGCGCTGTCCTACTTCCAGGGACGCACTGCCGACTGGGCGTGCGCCGATCAGCGCCTCCTGCGCCAGTCCATACCGGAGAACCGGCTGCGCGCCTATGACGTTCGCGCGCTGATCAGGAACCTTGCGGACAAGGACTCCTTCCTCGAACTGCGCCCTGAGTTCGGCCCCACTGTCATCACCGCCTTCATCCGCATCGAAGGCCGGCCGGTCGGCCTGATCGCCAATGACAACCATCATCTGGGCGGGGCCATCGACTGCAATGGCGCGGACAAGGGCACGCGCTTCATGCTCCTGTGCGACAACTACGACATTCCCATCCTCAGCCTGGTCGATACCCCAGGCTTCATGGTCGGCCTGGAGAGCGAACGCCAGGCCGCCGTGCGCAAGACTTCGCGCATGTTCATGGCCGGCGCCAAGCTGGGTGTGCCCTTCTTTGCCGTGGTGCTGCGCAAGTGCTACGGCCTGGGCGCCAGCGGCATGACCGGGGGCTCTCGCATGGACCCGATGTTCTCGGTGACCTGGCCCACCGGCGAGTTCGGCCCCATGAATCTGGAGGGCGCGGTGCAGCTGGCCTATCGCAAGGAGCTGGCGGCACAACCCGATGATGGAACCCGCAAGGCCTTGTACGACAAGCTGCTCGGCGATCTGTATGCGTTGGGCAAGGGGGTGGAGCATGCCACGCACCTGCGCATCGATGCGGTGATCGATCCAGCCGATACGCGGCGCTGGCTGGTGTCGGGCCTGCAGATCGGCAAACGTACACGGCCGCGTCGCCACTGGGTGGATGCCTGGTAGCTTGAGTGGGGGGCGGGTAGGCCTGCCCCGGGTTATTCCTGGCTGGCTGGCTGGCGTCAGGTTCTTTGCCGATCAGGGAAAGCTGTCGCAGCGAGGTTTACCCCCTTGTCAAAGGGGGCCGACTGGCCGCAGGCCAGCGGGGGGATTTTGACCCGCCAGGCGGATCCGGCTGCCTTCGCAAGATATTGCCGTGAATCCTTGAGTTGGTTGGTGCTTTGCAGGCAAGAAGGCGCCGGACGACAACCAGAGCCTCCATCTGGCAATGACTGGCGAACAGTAAGAACAGCGGGAGAAAATTTCCCCGCTCGTTCGCTGCGCTCACGAGTCGGCCTCCTTTGACAAGGGGGTAAACCATGTCGCTTCCCGTGAATCGGTGAAGAACCTTTCGTCAGCGGTTTGCCGCCGGCTGCCCTGGGGCTAGTCCGCGACGATCGTGGTTTCGTCGCTGCGCTTGTCGCCGCGGTTGTCGGTCCAGGTGACGTTCAGCTTTTCGCCCACCTTGCCGCCTGAAAAGCGGAAATTGACGAAGGGATTCTTCGAGATCGAAGGACCCCATTGCGCCGACATCACCACCCGGCCGGCATGCGTGACCACCACATTCTGGATGAACCAGGCCGGCACGATGGCGCCTTTGGCATCCTTGCGCTGGCCGGTTTCCATCTCGTGGTTCATGAGCATGCGCACGTCCACCTTGCCGTCCTTGACGGTGGCGCGCAGTCGGGTGGGTTCGGCCATGGCGATCTGCCTTATTGCCTGGAATCTGTCATGCCGGACATCGCGCTCAGACGGCGCAGCCGCCCAGCGTGACCTTGATTTCCTTCTTCGCGAAAAACACCCGGCCGTCGGCGCGCACCAGCGCGTAGACGTCGGACGTCTCCGCCATTTTCACCCGGGTGCTGATGTAGGCATCGGTCCCGGCCGGGATGCTGAAGACCGCCGACAGGGTGTTGGGGTTCTTCTCGATGAGGATGGCAATGGCCTCGGTTTTCGGCAGGGTGCTGGTCACGGCGACCGGCACCAGCGGGCCGTTCTCCGCGATGTCCGCTGCGGTAATCTGGATCGCCTTGTTCTCCACCGGTTGCGACCAGCCCAGGGCCTTGGCGATGGCGGCCACCGACTTCGCCGCGAAGGCGGGAGCATTCCATGGTGGTTGCTGCGCCAGCGCTTGCGACCAGGGCAGGAAGCCCGCGGCCGCCAGCGCGCCCAGCAGCCCCAGGCTGCCGCCGGCCTGCAACACCCTGCGCCTGTCCGGTGGCTGGTTCATCATCAGCCCAGCATGTCGCGCCAGATGTTCTGCGCCCAGGCGGCGGCGTACTGGCCCTCCAGTTCGCTGCGGCTGGCAGACACACCGGCGGAGCCGGCCACCACGGCCATGGTCTTCTGTGCGGCATCGTAGCGGTGCACCGAGGCGACGTGGATGACCTCCTTGTCGGACACGAAGCTGTAGCAGGTGTTGGCCATCATCGGTGTGGGGTTGGGGGCGCGCCCGTTCATCAGTTCGATGATGGCGGCGGCCGCCACCTTGCCGTGCTGGTTGGCCATGTGGCCGGACTTGGGCATGCCGGGCTCGGACAGCGTGGCATCGCCCAGCACATGGATGTTTTTCTTCGCTGTCGATTCCATGCTGGTCCAGTCGACGCCGCACCAGCGGTTGTTGGCGTTGATCAGGCCGGCCGAGCGCGCGATGTCTCCGGCACGCATCGGCGGGACGATGTTGAGCACGTCACCCTTGACGGTGTCGAAATCGGTCTTGAAGGTCTTGCCCTTGGCGTCCACGGACTTCACTTCGGCATTCGGACGGTACTCGATGATGCCGCTGTAGAGGTCCTTCCAGGCCGCCTTGAACAGCGGGCCCTTGGAGGTGACGTCTTCGTTGGCGTCGAGCACGATCACCTTGGAGCGCGGCTTGGCCTGCTTGAAGTAATGGGCGATCTGGCTCATGCGCTCATAAGGGCCGGGCGGGCAGCGATAGGGCGCACGCGGGATGGACAGGAGGTAGACCCCGCCGTCGCGCATGGCCTCGAGCTGGCGCCGCAGGGCCAGCGTCTCGGGACCGGCTTTCCAGGCGTGCAGCACGCTCTTCTGCGCCTCGGCATCCAGCCCCTGCACCTGGTCGAACATGAAATCCACGCCGGGGGACACGATCAGCCGGTCGTAGGACATGTCGGGAAATTTGGTGCGGAATTTCACCACCTTTTTGTCGCTGTCGATGGCGGCAACGTCGTCATGCAGCACCTGCACGCCATGCTCGCGCAGGCCCTGGTAGCCATGGGTGATGTCTTCCATGCGGCGGCTGCCGCCCAGCACCAGATTGGAAATCGGGCAGGAGACGAACTGGGTGTTGCGGTCGATCAGCACCACCTCGATGGTGCCGCCGGACCACATGCGCAGGTACTTGGCGGCGGTGGCGCCACCGAATCCGCCACCGATGACCACGACGCGGCCGATGGTCTTGGGGGCCTGGGGTGTGCTGGCGCATCCGGCCAGGGTAAGGCTGCCGAGGCTGGCACCGGCAGCGGAGAGCTTGAGGAAGTCGCGACGATTGAATGGGCTCATGACTAGCGTGCTTTCTGCGCGGCAAAGTAGCCGGCAATAAGGTCGATGTCCTCGTCACTGTAGCCCTTGGCCAGCTGGTGCATGATGGTGGCCGGGCGCTTGCCTTCGCGGAAGTCGCGCATGTTTTTCACGATGAAGTCTTTGCTCTGTCCGGCCAGCATCGGCATGGGCGCGATGGCCTGGCCGTTGGTGCCGTGACAGTTGGCGCAGTTGCTGGCGAGGTTGCGCGCGAGGTTGGGGTCGCGGCCTTGCGCCCACGCAGGCAGTGCCGTGGCTGCAGCCAGCACGGCGATGGCGATGGTTCGGGTCATGTCGGGCTCCTCCCGTAAGTCGGAAATCTGTGTGCGAATTGTGGTTTGTGAGTCGTGGTCGGTGAATCTTGATTGGGGCGGGCAGTTTCCTTTGCGCACGGGAAAAGCGCAAGGGCCACCTGGCACTATGGTTACAACCTGCCGTTATAAGCGTCGCTTCAGCCACTGCATCGCTATCCACGAGCCAACAATGATACCGGTAACGGCGAGCAGCGATCCCAATGCCAGCGTCGACAGGCCGGACAGGCCCTGGCCGATGGTGCAGCCGACTGCGGTCACCCCGCCAAAGCCCATCAGCATGGCGCCGACCAGCTGGTTGCACAGGTCCTCCAGCGACGCGAAGCCTTCCCAGCGGAATCGTCGCGTCGCCACTGCTGCCGCCAGCGAGCCGAGCACCACGCCGGCTGCGCTGGTGATGCCGAAAGTCACGCGCAGGGACTTGTCGGTCCACAGCATCAGCAATTCCAGGCTGTAGGCTGTCGGCGCCACGAAACTCAGCGATTCCAGGGTGCGCGAATTGGTGGCGAAGTAGACGGTTTCCAGCGTCTCGCGGTTCTCCCCGTAACCCAGGTGACCCGTCAGATACCAGCCGCCGACGATCACCAGTCCCAGGATGACTGAGCTGGCCACCTGCAGGCGGTTTCTGCGAAAGCGTGCATCCCGGAACACGAAGGCCAGCAGCGCCAGGCTGATGGTGGCTGCTGCCACCATCAGCGCAGTGCTGGCCGGCAGGCCGGTGAGCCGGGCCAGCAGCACGGGCAGGCTGGCGCTGGCCAGCCCGAAGGCGGCGAGGTCGATGGACACCGGATCGAGGAGGGTGGCGCGCCACTGCCCGAACAGCCCCTTGAGGGTCATGTAGCCGGAGATGCCGACGAACACCAGTACCACCAGTGAGCGCAGGCTGCCGCCGCCCAGGCGGATCAGGTTCTTGTTGGCGCAGCCCCCGGCGAGGGTCATGCCGAAGCCGAAGCAGAGGCCACCGACGATGAGCGACAGCCAGGGCAGGGTGGGGCGCGGGTAGAGCGAGCGCGACAGATCGACCAGCCCGGACAGCTGCAACAGGCTCGCGCCGATGATGGCCACGGCGACGGCCAGCATCCACATGCGCACGCGTCCCCAATGGCCCATGTTTACCACGTCGGAGATGGCGCCCATGATGCAGAAATTGCTTTTGTTGGCGACCGCACCGAAGACCAGGGCGAGGACGAAGCCTCCCCAGGTGACCAGGGCCGCAGGATGGGCTATGTCTGTCATGGGTTCAGCCGGTGGGTGCTTGGGCCCTGTCCGGGAAGCCAGCCCGTGGCGTTCATGCCCGGCGCAGGTAGAACACGAACTTGCTGTTCTCGCTGGCGTGTTTGAGCAGGGCGTGGCCGCTGGCTTCGGCCAGCGTGGCCATGTCATCGATGGAGCCCGGATCGGTGGTGATGACCCGCAGCACTTCGCCGGACTGCATGCCGCCGAGCAGTTCCTGCACCCGCATGACCGGGCCTGGGCAACTCATGCCCGAGGCGTCGAATTCCCTGTTGAATTCCATGCTTTCTCCGTGTTCATGTGTCTGCCGGCTTCTGCGCCGGCGTCCATTTTGGCCGGTGTCCGTTGCGCCTTCCGTTCAATGCCGGCGGGCCCGGTATTCTCGGGGATAGCGGGAGTGGATTCAATCCCGTGATTCAATTCCGTCTGTGTCACGGGGACAACAGCGGGTCAGCCCAGCCGGACTCCTTCCAGCACCAGGCGCGCAAGCTCCCGGGCCTTGGCGCGAGCCTCGTCCAGGTTGCTGCCGCGGGCCAGGGCCACGCCCATGCGGCGCTGGCCACGCACTTCGGGCTTGCCAAACAGGCGCAAGGCCGTGTCGGGCTGTTCCAGCGCCCGCTCGATGCCTTCGAAGCGGATGTCGGTGGAGTCGCCTTCCACCAGAATGGCGCAGGAGGCCGACGGGCCCTGCTGGCGGATGACCGGTATGGGCAGCCCCAGGATGGCGCGCGCATGCAGGGCGAACTCCGACAGGTCCTGCGAGATCAGCGTTACCAGGCCGGTGTCATGGGGACGTGGCGAGACTTCGCTGAACCAGACCTGGTCGCCCTTGACGAACAGTTCGACGCCGAAGAGGCCGCTGCCACCCAGGCTGCCGGTGACGGCGGCGGCGATGCGCTGCGACTCGGCCAGGGCGCCGGCGCCCATCGGCTGCGGCTGCCAGGATTCGCGGTAGTCGCCGTCGATCTGCAGGTGGCCGACCGGATCGCAGAAACTGGTCTTGCCCTGGTGGCGTACCGTCAGCAGGGTGATTTCATAGTCGAAGTCGATGAAGCCTTCGACGATGACGTGGCCGGCACCGGCGCGTCCGCCGGCCTGGGCGTAGGCCCACGCGGGGGCGATGTCGGCAGCGGCCTTCACCACGCTCTGGCCCTTGCCGGAGGAACTCATCACCGGCTTCACCACGCAGGGCATGCCGAGCGCAGCGATGGCGGCGCGGTATTCCGCCTCGCTGCCGGCGAAGCGGTAGGGCGAGGTGGCCAGGCCCAGTTCCTCGGCGGCCAGGCGGCGGATGCCTTCGCGGTCCATGGTGAGGCGGGCCGCGCGCGCCGTCGGAATCACCGTCCAGCCTTCCTGCTCCAGTTCGATCAGCGTGGGTGTGGCGATGGCC
>CAIPGJ010001075.1 GCA_903864555.1 uncultured Pseudomonadota bacterium
GCACCGGACGAGAGTCCAATGATGCGACCCCATTTTTTCTGCATCATGAGCGGCACCACAGCGCGCGTGCAGAGAAAAGCCGACTGCAGGTTGCGCTTGAGCACGGCCTGCCAGATGTCCAGCGGTTGCTCCCAGATGCGCCCGCCATTGGAACTGCCGCCAACATTGTTGACCAGGATGTCCACGCCGCCGAATGCTGTGGCAGCCTGCTGCACCATGTCGGCGACGGGTTGCTCCTCGGTGACATCGCACACCACGAACTGCGCCCGACCACCGACTGCGGTGATCTGCGCGGTGGTCTGTTCCAGGCCGGCGCGGTCGATGTCGGTGAGCGTGACCGCCGCGCCGCCCGCGGCAAAGCCCTGGGCAATCGACTGGCCGATGCCGGCGGCGGCACCAGTGACGATGACGCTGCGGCCGGCAAAGCGCGTGGAGGCCTCCCAGGTGTGGCTCATGCCCGGGCCTACTTGTCGGCGCGCAGGCCGATGGTGCGGATCAGCTGGCCGCCGCTCTTGATGTCGGCGGCGATCTGCTTCTGGTACTCCGAGGGGCTGTTGAACTCGGGTTCCACGCCATTGGCCGCGTAGCGCTTCTTCACGGCCTCGTTGTCCGAGCCGCGCGCCACTGCCGTGGCGATCTTCTCGGCGATGCGCGGCGACAGCGCGGCCGGGCCGAACAGGCCACCCCAGGAGCTGTACACATAGCCGGGCAGACCGGCCTCGGCGGAGGTGGGCACCTGCGGGGTGAAGGTGGAGCGGGTCTTCGAGGAGATGGCCAGGCCCGTGACGCGGTCGGCACTGGAGATCAGGTTGGTCACCGGGCCCAGCACCACGTCGAGGCTTTTGCCGATCAGGGCATTCATCGCCGGGGCGACACCGTTGTAGGGAATGTGGGTCATCTTGATGCCCGCCAGGCTGGAGAAGTACTCACTGGACAGGTGGTTGAAGGCACCCACGCCGGAGGAACCATAATTCAACTGGCCGGGCCGCTTCTTCGCCTCGGCAATCAGGTCCTTGAGCGTCTTGTAAGGGCCATCCTTCGCCACCATGACCACGCTGGGCTGCGACC
Source organism: uncultured Pseudomonadota bacterium (assembly GCA_903864555.1). Next base: position 1,069 of record CAIPGJ010001075.1, read on the forward strand.
ACACCGAACTGATGGCGACGAAATCCTTCTGCGGGTCGTAGCCGATGTCCTGGTTGATGTGCGGATTGTTGATGATGGTGCCGGCGGTGCCCAGCATGAGTGTGTAGCCATCAGGCTTGGCGCGCACCACCTGCAGCGCACCCACCGTGCCACCGGCGCCCGCCACATTGACGGCGATGAAAGGCTGCTTCAGCTCGGCCGAAAGCACCTCAGCCGCCACCCGACCCAGCAGGTCGGTCGAACCAGCGGGTGCAAACGGAATGATCAGTCGCACCGGCTTGGAGGGATACAGATCGGGACTCTCGGTCTGTGCGAGTGCTGTTCCGGAGATCAGCCCCATCATGGCCAGGATCAGTGACGAAAATCCGAGGGTAGTTCGTGTGTTCACATGCATCTCCTGTCAGCTGTGGCTCCTCCCGCCGCCCGGGCCTGATGGCGGTGCTGCTGACCGTGAATTCGCATCAGTGACGGGCTGCGATAACCCTAACATAAAATGCGGACAGGGTCGCGCATGGGCTTGTTTATTATTATCGTTTTTGAATTGGTATATCCGTTTTTATTAAGTTACTGTATTAATTATGATCATACATAGAGACCGCCTGCTGGCTTCCACCCTGTCCCGCACGCAGGTCCTGTTCGCCGAATTCCAATGAAGTGCCCGGGTTACCCCCTTGTCAAAGGTTCTTCACCGATTTCCGGAAACGAGAGCGCGGCAGGGCTGCCGGTGTAAACCCCCTTGTCAAAGGGGGCCCCCATTAGCCGGCCCGTGTCAAGTGAGCAAACGATTCCATGGGCGGCGCAAGCCGCCCGATTTTGAATTTCTCCAGTCTCCGTCGCAGTAGTTGACC
>CAIPGJ010001076.1 GCA_903864555.1 uncultured Pseudomonadota bacterium
CAGCAAAGCGGGGCGGCTGCGGCTGCGGCCCTGGTGCGCGGCGGCCGCAGCGACGAGGCGAGCCTGCGCATGCAGATCCTGGCCGACCAGTTCCGCGACACCGAGATGCGCACCCTGCGCAATCTCGCCATGGAAACCAGACTCACCGCGGACAACACCAGTTTCCTGGTGTTCTGGGGGCTGGCGTTTGCCTTTGCCCTGCTGGTGTGGGCCATGCTCATCATTCACCGCCACCAGGCCGGCCGGCTGAGCGCCGAAGCGGCCCTGAAGGCGAGCGAGGCGCAACTGCGCCTGATCACCAATGCTGTCCCGGCGCTCATCGGCTATGTCAATCGTGATGGCCGGCTGCTCTTTCATAATCGCGCCTTCGAGCAATGGTTCGGCCGCAGTGAAAGCGAGCTGCGCGAACGCTCCCTGGCCAGCCTGATGGGGGAGGTCGAATATGCCAAGGTGGCCTCGCAGGTGGGACGTGTGCTGGACGGGGAGTCGACCAGTTTCGACTTCCCGCTGCACATGGGGGGGCGCGGCATCCTGCACCTTTCCGTGCAACTGGTGCCCCGTCTGGAAGAGGGCGCCAAAGAACGGGTGCCGGGCTTTTATGCACTGGCCACCGACATCAGCGCGCTGAAGGAGGTGAACCGGCTGAAGAGCGAATTCGTCACCACGGTGAGCCATGAACTGCGCACGCCGCTGACCTCCATCCGCGGCTCCCTCGGCCTGCTGGCAGCCGGTGTCACCGGCGCCTTGCCGGACAAGGCGCGACAGCTGGTGCAGATCGCCGTGCAGAACTGCGAGCGCCTGGTGCGCCTGGTGAACGACATCCTCGACAGCGAGAAAATGCTGTCGGGAAAAATGGAGCTGAAGATCACGCGCATCGATGTTGCCGCGCTGGTACGCCGCGCCATCACCGAGACCGAAGGCTACGCGCGCCAGCATGGCGTCACCGTGCAGCTGATGGAGGCAGGGGGGAAGGTGCTGCAGGTCATGGGTGACAACGACCGCCTGTTGCAGGTGGTGATCAACCTGCTGTCCAACGCCTGCAAGTTCTCCCCCCAGGGCGGGGTGGTTGAAGTGGCGCTGCGTCTGGAGGCAGGCCAGGTGATGGTCAGCGTGGCCGATCGCGGGCCCGGAGTGCCCAAACCCTTGCAGACGCGCCTGTTCGAGCGCTTTGCCCAGCTGGATTCCACCGATGCGCAGCGGCGGGCCGGCACCGGCCTGGGCCTGAACATCTGCAAATCCATCATCGAACACCATGGCGGCCGGATCGGTTTCGCCGAGCGCGAAGGTGGCGGCAGCCTGTTTCATTTCACGCTGCAACTGGCGGCAGACGGCGGCGCCGATGCCCAGCAAGACAGCCGCAGCGGGCAGGCCGGGCAGCAGCCAGTCGGCTGATCGACATCATTTCGCAGACAGGGATACAGCGCATGCAGGCACTGGAAAGAATCATGCTGGTCGAGGATGACCCGGACATCCGCACCGTGGCGGTCATGGCGCTGGAGATGGTGGGCGGTTTGCAGGTTGAGGCCTGCGAGTCCGGTGCCCAGGCGCTGGAGAAAGTCGCTGCCTGGGCGCCGCAGTTGGTGTTGCTCGATGTCATGATGCCCGGCATGAATGGCCCGGAGGTGCTGGGGGCATTGCGCGCGCGGGCCGATACGTCAGCAATTCCGGTGATCTTCCTGACCGCCAAGGCGCAGGAGTCAGAGATTCAGGCGCTGCGGGATCTGGGTGCGCTCGATGTGATCCCCAAACCCTTTGACCCGATGACGCTCACTGACGCGGTGCGCGCCTTGTGGGACAGGCATCAAAAGGCCTGAGCTTGCGGGCGGCCCGGTATTGCCGGCATGGTGATGGCCTACTCGGCCTCGATCTTCAGGTCGCTCACCAGCTTCTTCCAGTGTGTGACCTCGCGCGTCAGCGTCGCCCTGAATTCCTCCGCGGTGCTGCCGACGGCGGTGATGGCGTCTTTCTCGAGGCTGGCGGCCAGGTCCGGTGATTTCACCGCTTTCGCCAGCGCCTCGCTGAATCGGTTGATGATGGCCGGCGGTGTGCCTGCCGGTCCCAGCACGCCCAGCCAGCTGGGGTATTCATAATCGGGGATGCCCATTTCGGCCACGGTGCGCAGGTCCGGCATGGCCGGTATGCGGTGGCCGGTCATCAGGGCCAGTGCGCGGAACTTGCCGGCCTTGATCTGCGGTGCGCCGGTGGCGAGCGAAATGGCCGCCACGTCGATGCGCTGGGCGATGAGGTCGATGACATAGGGGGCCGAGCCCTTGTAGTGGATGAAGGTGACTTCCGTATTGGTGGCCTGGTGCAGCCAGGCGCCCACCAGATGGGTGACGCCGCCCCTGGCGGCACTGCCCCAGTTGAGCTGGCCCGGATTGGCACGCGCGTAGGCAATGTACTCCTGGTAGGTGTTGACGGGCAGGCTGGCCCGCACCATCAGCATCATGGCGCGCTTGGTGAGGATGGACACCGGCGCCAGGTCCTTCAGGGTGTCATAGGGCAGGTCGGGCGTGAAGGCCGGGATGATGGCCAGGCCCGAGGCCGATAGCAGCCAGGTATGGCCGTCAGGTTTCGACCTGGCGACGTAGCCATTGCCCAGCACGGTGTTGGCGCCGGGCTTGAAGTCGAGCACGAAAGGCTGGCCCAGGCTGGCGAGCAGTTTTTCCTGGTAGGGGCGAAACTCGCGGTCGCCTGGCCCGCCGGAGGTGAGGGGGATGATGAGTGTCACCGGGCGCGCAGGCCAGGCCGGGGGCTTGGGCTGGGCCAGGGCGGGCAGGGAGGTGATCAGCAGCACGGCGGCGAAACAGGGCAGGGTGAGGCGGTTCAAGCGGCGCATGGATTTCTCCGGAAGAGTGCCTAACAATGCGA
>CAIPGJ010001077.1 GCA_903864555.1 uncultured Pseudomonadota bacterium
CGCAGGAGGCGTATCGCATCGATGGTCCTGCCGCTGCGGATGGCGTCCAGCACCTGCGGCGGCAGCGGGGTGGCGGTTTGGTTCATGTCGGCAGTCCTCGATGGTCCGGATCACCGGACAGATGGGTTGGCCGGGCGGGCCTCAACGGTACTTCGCCGCGGTGATGAACTGCTGGAAGGTTTCGCACCAAATGATGATGCTGTTGTAGGCGGCCACGTCGATGGTGTCGGGTACGGCGATGATGAACCCATGAAAGCCGCGCACATCACCCAGGCGCACCATGCCTGCCTTCAGGCGATGGAAGTCCGCTTCGGTCTGGACGAACTGCGGCGACAGATACAGCTTGTAATCCGGCCCCGGCGCGAGCCGCCCCTCGAAGGCGATGCGCCTCGGCCCCACAGCCAGCGTGCCCTCGCCCCAGTGCAGGAAATCGCTATCACCAAGATCACGCGTGAAACGCGCCTGCCAGCGGCCTTCCGCCATGGCGATTGCCATCGCCTCGGCCGGCGGCGCCCCCGGGGCCACCAGGATGGGCAGCACGTAGATGCCCAGCGCAAAGCCCGCGGCGAGCACCGCCGCATGCGAGGCCAAGAGAAAGAAGAAGCGCTTCATGGCCGGCAGTATGGCACCACCAGCCGTGCGCGCAGCGATTCAGCCCATCTTCGGCGGGAAGGCCTTGTACCAGACGCCGTACACCCAGCAGGCAGCGCAGAAGGACAGCGCCCATTCCAGGAAGGAGAAGATGATCAGCGCGGTGCAGGGCACCTGCCACAGCGGCTTGTCCAGCAGGAACAGGATGACCGTCGCACTGCTGGCGATGAAGAGGATCTTGTTGGCGAACATCTTGGCGCCGGCGTTCTCCTTCCTGCCCGGCCAGCCCAGCGCGGTGAACACCTTCTTCCACAGCCAGTGCGAGGGGCAGCGGTGGTGGCCGATGAAGCCACGCACAAAACCCTGTGCCACCAGCAGCAGCATCACCCAGGGGGTGACCAGCAATCCCACCCAGGACACCACAAAGGTGATGAAGGCTTCCCAGCGGATGACGTTGGACCAAACCTGCGGAACATCGAATCGCAACATGTGACACCTCCTGAAGCGGCGGGCATGCCCGCCTGCAATGCAAAACATGGCCACAGTTTACCCGCGCATCAAGCGGCCCGCCTTGATGCACGACAAGCCTGCAGACACCTGGCACACATGCTTCCGGGAAAGCCGCCTGGTTTACCCCCTTGTCAAAAGGGGTTAACACCAGCGGGGCTGCCAAGTCTGCTTCTCCGGAAATCGGCGACACCCCAGACAAGAGGGGGCTACAAAGCCGGCGTTCAAGGCTGGCCGTGGGAGGATCGGATCATTATGATCAATTTTCAGACCCTATCATTGCCTTTAAGACGTCTAAGGAATGAATGTGATCAAACGGCCCGTTCCAAAGTGGCCATCCCGACACTGCCGGTGCCGGAAAACACCAGCCCTAGCGCCGCGCCATGCACTGCGCAGGCGATTCCGCACCAATAAGGGGCCAGGCTCAATTTCCGACCCCACCCCGGGGCCGTGCTCGTCGAGTCAGCGGCACCACCTGCACCCCATTCAGCGTCGAGTAGTGATAGGTATCGCGGGTGTCACCCCCCGGCCCTGCCGACAACGTTGATGTCCTGGTTGAGGAAATTGAGCCTGGCCCCTTTTTCACACCTTGATGGCTTGCCCTTGCATATCGTGCAGCGCGGCCACAATCGCCAGCCGTGCTTCTTTTGCGAGGCGGATTACCAGCGCTACCTGCATTGGCTGGAGGAAGCGCTCGCCCAGGCACGATGCGAACTGCACGCCGACGTGCTCATGACCAATCATGTGCACCTGCTGGTCACCCCGCAGGCAGCGCAGCGGGTGCCCGGCGTGCTGATTTCCATGGGGCGGCGGTATGTGCAGCATGTGAATCGCGTCTATCGACGAACAGGCACACTGTGGGACAGGCTCGCCCTGAACCAGGGGCAACC
>CAIPGJ010001078.1 GCA_903864555.1 uncultured Pseudomonadota bacterium
GACTCGTGAGCGCAGCGAACGAGCGGGGGAATTTTGACCAGCCAGGCGGATCTGCCTGCCTTCGCAAGACCTGGGGACACGCTGATCAAGTCCGGCGCTTCGGAAACCTGCGCTGCGTTTCCCTCTGAAGTGGGGAATATATGAGGGGGCATGCGCCCTTGTTCAGTTATTCCCTAGCCTTGAATTCTGGACTGCGTTGTTGCCTTGCGGGCGGGGAGGCACCGGTCAATACTCCCTGCCTCAACCTGGCTCTCAAGGCGCACGGCAGCTTCGTCTCCCCGGGATTCGGTGAAGACATTCCTTTGGCGGCACCGGGCCTCAGCCCTTGATCCCGGCTTCCTGGATGATGCGCCGCCACTTTTCGACTTCCGAGCGCACATGGTTGCCGAACTGCGCCGGCGTGCCGCCTTCGGGCGTGGCGCCGTCGATGGAGAATTTTTCGCGCATGTCCGGTGAGGCCAGCACGCGCCCGAGCGCGCCGTTGAGCCGGTCGACCAGGGCAGCCGGCATGCCGGGTGGCCCGGAGATGCCGTTCCAGCCTTCCACCACGTAATTGGCAATGCCGGTTTCCTGCATGCTGGGCACATCCGGCATGGCCGGCAGGCGTTTGCCGGCAGTGGTCGCCAGCACGCGCAACTGCTGCTGCGCGATGAGGTTGCCGGCCAGGGGAATGGAGGCGACGATGAAATCGATGTGCCCGCCCACCACATCATTCATGGCCGGGCCGCTGCCCTTGTAGGGGACGTGGATCATGCTGGTGCCCGAGGCCGTGCCCAGCCACGCGCCGGCCAGGTGGATGACCCCGCCGGTGCCGGAGGACCCGTAGCGCAGCGTGCCCGGCTTCGACTTTGCCAGAGCCACCAGTTCGCCCACGGAGCGGGCGGGAATCTTCGGGTTGACCACCAGCAGGTAGGGGTTGCTGGAGATGAGGATGACTGGCGTGAAGTCCTTTACCAGGTTGTAGGGTGTCTTGGCCCCTTCCAGTGATTCGTTCACGGCATGGCTGACGATCAGCATGCCAACGGTGTAGCCATCCGGTGCTGACTTCGACACGAAGTCCAGGCCGATGGCGCCCGTCGCGCCGGACTTGTTATCCACCACGATGGATTGGCCCGGGGTCTCGTTGAACTTGTTGGCGACGATGCGGCCGATGACGTCGGTGCTGGCACCCGGCGGGAAGGGAATCACCAGTCGTATCGGTTTGGCCGGATAGGCCTGCGCATGGGCGCTTGTGGCAAACGCCGAGGCGGCGAGCAAGCCGGCCACCAGCGAGACGGCGGCGTGCAGCCGGGACCGGATTGGCAGGTGACGGGCAGGGGTGACACTGCAGGGAATGCCACAGCGTGGGCGATGGATCATGGGATTGCCTCCTTTGTGCTTCGTTCTTGTTGGGGCGGGTCGCCCTTCTGATGGCGCCTGACCTCTGTGACCTGGATGGACTGCTGCCGGAATCGAGAGCTCTCCGGCTCCAGGCGGACAGGGTGGCCCAGTGCCGCGCGCCCTGTCAACCGCTCTGCGAACAGGGCCGTCACTTCCGGTGCGTCGCTTGATTGGTCGGACCGTATAATGTCCCCCAGTTCGGGCCAGGCACAGGGCACCCACGGCGGATGGTGGTTGGCCGGAAGAATACAGTGCACCCCCGGCACGCCATCAACCTGAAGGAGAGAGTGTCATGAAACATTGCCGACTGGCCGCCATGGCCCTGATCGCCGCGCCCCTGTTTGCATTGCCGGGCGCCCTGCATGCGCAGTCCACCTATCCGGACAAGCCCATCCGCATGCTCATTCCGTTTGCCGCGGGCGGCGCCACCGACCTGCACGGGCGCATGCTGGCCCAGCGCATGCAGCCCCTCCTCAAGCAGAACATCGTGGTGGAGGCCAAGGCCGGCGCCAGCGGCATCATTGCCACGCAGGAGGTGATCCGATCAAAGCCTGACGGCTACACCATCCTGCTGTCCACCTCCTCCACGCTGATCGTAGCCCCTGCCGGGGTCAAGGAACCGCCCTACGATGCGCTGAAGGACCTGGCGACCGTGGCCATCATCGGCGTGCAGCCCACCGCTGTCGTCGCAAGCAATGAGTTTCCGGCCAGAACGCTCAAGGAACTGATCGCCCTGCTGAAGGCCAGTCCGGGCAAGTATGTCTATGGTGCGGCCGGGACCCTCTCGGTCAACACCCTGATGATGGAGATGTTCAAGAAGCAGGCAGGCAACCTGAACCTGGACCTGGTGCCCTTCAAGGGCAACAACGAGGTGACGGCCGAACTGCTGGCCGGCCGCCTGCCGCTGGCCGCGCTCACCTCGACCGGTGTGCTCGACATCTATCGCGCCGGACGCGCCAAGGTGCTGGCGGTCGCCAGTGACACCCGCATCAAGTCCGCGCCGGAAATACCCACCGCAGCCGAGCAAGGCTTTCCCGACCTGGTGGTGGTGACCTTCAATGCCATTTCGGTGCCGGCCGCCACGCCCCGTCCCATCCAGACCCGGCTGAACCAGGTCATCGGTTCCATCATGGCCTCGGAGTCCTACGTCAAGGATCTGGACAAGCTGGGGATGGAACTGTTCTCCGGCTCGACCCCGGAGCAGGCGCAGAAATTCATCGCCAACCTGGCGGCCAAGTGGA
>CAIPGJ010001079.1 GCA_903864555.1 uncultured Pseudomonadota bacterium
AACCGGCTGCCGCCCCGCCAGCACCTGACGCACCCAGGCGGCCGTGCTGGCTGCATCGATGTCCGCCGGCAACACAGCCTCGACGTCCTCGTGCTCGCCCTGTGGCACCAGTTCGGATTCCTGCCCGTCGGTGTAGCCGAGCATGGCCGGCATGCGTTTCGGGCTGGCATAGGGCTCGCCTTCGCTGCCCCGCATCAGCGCCGCCCTGCCGCCCTGGGCCTGCAGGCACTCGGCCATGCGTCGCAGGTAGTCCGGATGGGTGATGGGCACCACCCGCAGGCCACCTCCGCCAAAGGGGTCGAGCAACTTGGATATCGTGTGGGCCGAGCTGCGCACGCCGATGCGCGCGCGCACCTGCATCAGCCGCGCCAGTCCGGGGTTGAGCGTCTCCAGCGGCATCCACGCCGCCTCCCGGCCTTGCATGCGCGCGTGGACCTCGTCCGCATCCGTGCACGGCGGCATGCCCAGCGCATGGAATATCTCGCTGCTGGTGACGCGGCCGTAGCCGGCCTCCAGTCCATGCACCAGCACCGGGATGCCCTCGCGGGCCAGCAACAACGCCAGCAGCGGCGTCAGGTTGGGCAGGCGACGCGCCCCGTTGTAGCTGGGCAGCACCACTGGTCGCGGGCCTGTGGGAGACATCATGCGCAGGGATCGTGAGACCATTGCACGGCAGAAGCCCAGCAACTCCTGCAGCGATTCGCCCTTGATGCGATAGGCAATCCAGATCGCGCCCAGTTCGAGTTCACCCACTTCGCCATCCAGCATCGCCGCGAACAATGCTTCGGCCTCGGCTTCGGGGAGGTCACGCGCACCGCGCGCGCCGCGCCCCACTTCCTTGATGATGCGTGTCCAGTCCGTCATCGCTGCCCAAACCCCTGCCTTGTCATGCCATTCAGTCTGTGGTTCCGCATTGCATTGCGCCCTTCAATCGATCCGTCCTGTCATCTGCGCCGGGCGTACCCAGCGGTCGAACTCGTCCGCCGACACATGACCCAGCGCCAGCGCCGCTGCCCGCAGCGTGCTGCCCTCACGATGCGCCTTCTTGGCGATCTCCGCAGCCTTGTCGTAGCCGATGTGCGGGTTGAGCGCCGTCACCAGCATCAGCGACTGTTCCAGCAGTTCGGTGATGCGCGCGCGGTTGGCCTCGATGCCGCGCGCGCAGTTTGCCTCGAAACTGGCAGCTCCATCAGCCAGCAGACGCACGCTCTGCAACACATTGTGGATGATGAGCGGCTTGAACACATTCAGCTCGAAATTGCCTGATGCACCGCCGATATTGACCGCCACATCATTGCCCAGCACCTGGGCACACAGCATGGTCAGCGCTTCCGACTGCGTCGGATTCACCTTGCCCGGCATGATGGAACTGCCCGGCTCGTTCTCCGGTATGGACAGCTCACCCAGTCCGGAGCGCGGCCCGCTCGCCAGCCAGCGCACGTCATTGGCGATCTTGTTCAGCGACACGGCCACCGTCTTCAGCGCGCCGTGCAGGTGCACCAGCGCGTCATTGGCAGCCAGCGCCTCGAACTTGTTGCGCGCGCTGACAAAGGGCAGGCCGGTGTCCATGGCCAGTCGCCGGGCCACGCGGGTGCCGAATTCCGCATGGGCATTCAGGCCGGTGCCGACGGCGGTGCCGCCCAGTGCCAGTTCGAAAACATGCGGCAGGCCGGCAGTCAGATGGGCGATGCCATGCGCCAGCTGCGCGACATATCCGGAGAACTCCTGACCCAGCGTCAGCGGCGTGGCGTCCTGCAGGTGGGTGCGGCCGATCTTGACCACATCGGCAAAGGCCTGTGACTTTGCCGCCAGCGTAGCCTTGAGCGACTCGAGGGCCGGCACCAAGCGCTCATGCACCGCGCAGGCCGCCGCCACATGCATGGCGGTGGGAAAGACATCGTTGGACGACTGGCCATGGTTCACGTCGTCATTGGGATGGACCAGACGGGCTTCGCCCCGCACACCGCCCAGCAGCTCAGAGGCGCGGTTGGCCAGCACCTCGTTCATGTTCATGTTGGTCTGGGTGCCGGAACCGGTCTGCCACACCACCAGGGGGAACTCCTCGGCATGCAGGCCAGCCAGCACCTCGTCGGCGGCGGCGGCAATGGCGCCGGCCTTGGGGCCATCCAGTTCACCAAGTTCCTCGTTCACCCGGGCGCAGGCGCGCTTGACCCGGGCCAGCGCATGGATGAGTTCGGCCGGCATGCGCTCGCCCGAAATGCGGAAATGCTCCAGCGAACGCTGGGTCTGCGCACCCCAGAGGCGATCCGCCGCGACGCGGATGTCGCCGAAGCTGTCGTGCTCCATGCGGTGATCGATGCGGGGTTCAGTAAGCTGCGGGCCGTCGCTCATGCTGACTCCTCTCCTGCTCAGGATAGTGACAGACAGCCTGCATATTACGCCGCAGCGTGGAGCGTCCTGATTTGCCTTTGGGCCAGGGCAAAAATGGAGGCGGCGAGAAAGCGGAAGAATCTGGAAGAGTCTCCCGTCGTTGCCCGAGGTTCTAAACCGAGTTCCGGGGACAGCAGGTTTACCCCCTTGTCAAAGGTTCTTCACCGATTTCCGGGG
>CAIPGJ010001080.1 GCA_903864555.1 uncultured Pseudomonadota bacterium
GCGGCAAGGGATGATGGACAGGGATGGCTACACCCGGCTGGCCAAAATCCCCCCGCGCGACTGCGTCGCGTCGGCCCCCTTTGACAAGGGGGTTTTCGCCCGCAGCCCTGCCGCGCTTGCTTCCCCGGAATTCGGCGAAGAACCTTTGACAAGGGGGTTGACACCCGCAGCGGTTGCCGCCGACCAGCCGCAGTCATTCTGATCAAATTCAGATGATACATACCGTCATCATTGGCTATAAACAGCCATTGTGATCAGCCACCTGCCGCCTCTGCAGCCACCGCCTCCACCACCGCCATCGCACCGGTGCGCTTCAACAACACCACCCCCACGCCAATGACCCACATCGTGACGATGAGGTTGCTGAACATGCCGGTGGCCATGGCGATGTCGGAATAGCCCATGTGCGCCTCTACCAGCGACGAAGCGATGGCACACAGGCCGCCGACCATGCCCAGCACGGCCAGCCAGACCACCACGCCCCGGATCAGGATGGCGATGCCATAGAGCACCACCGTGAAGCCAAAGAGCATGCCCAGCAGACTGTCCAGGCCGACCTCCACCTGGCGCACGGCGAAGGCGGCCTCGAACACCGCTGACTGCGCAGCGCGCGGCGCCACGGCCAGGTGGTCCACCATGAACTTGAGGGCGATGCCATCCACCGCCTGCAGCACCACGCCCAGCGCCAGGCACACCAGCACCGATGCGCCTGCGAGCATGGCCCACACGCCTGCGCGTCCGGCGCGCAGCCGCCAGGTGAGCGCAAGGCAACCCGTGCCCACCAGCAGGAACCCGAGCAGTTGCAGCAGGTGCTTGACCACCCGGAAATCATCACGGGCGTATTCGGCAAACACCGCGGCCGCCTCGGCCGGATGGGCGCGCGTGGATTGCAGCGCCGTGGCGATGATGATCAGGACGATGCCGGCCAGCGCGGCATAACCGCCAACACGGGAGAAATGGGAATCAGAGGACATGACACACCTTGTTGTCTGGACAGTTCACGGGAGAAGCAGGCATCACCACGATGGGACGGGGCATTGGAAGGACGGACCAGCGCGGCAAGGCTGCCATCGAAGGGCGCCGCATCACACTGCGGACAAGCACACGGCTCACGATCAGTCGGCCGCCCCGCCGGCCGGCCGCCACCACTGCACGTCATCGATGGCGCCCACCACCTGATAGGTCTCCACCGTGACACGGACCAGGGCGCAATCCGGCGAACCGAGGAAGACCTCCAGGTCAGGATGCCGTTGCAGATGCGCGACACGCAGGGCCTCGCGCTCGGCAGCATCCACCTCGCGCGCCTGGCCCAGCGCCGTCAGCACGAAACCGTCCAGCGTGCCCGCGCCCGCCAGCCCGGGCACATCCGTGCGGCGCCCGTCCACGAATACCGACACCTTGCTGTTGCTGGCGAGGTTGCGGTACTTGCGCGTGTCGCGATAAGTGGCAAACAGCAGCTCGCCCAGTCCCACCATCGGGGTGATGGCCACCAGGCTGGAATGCGGCTGGCCGTCGCGCTCGGTGGCGAGCACGGCAAAGCGCCTGGCCTGCAAAGCCGCTTCAACGCGCGCCTGGATGTGGTGCTGAGCGTTCATGCTGTGCCGTATCGGATGAGAAGGCTGGAAGTCTACAGGCTGGCGCGGCGCGCGCGAATGCATTTGCGCCGGGCCGGTGGATGGGCGGACGACAGCGTACCGGCGCCCCCGCCCCCCCCGCTTCAGGCCACGGGTGTGACGGGCTTCTCGGCGACCAGGTTCAGGCTGATCGCCACACCCTTGTACGCCAGGGTGCTGGTGTCCTCGAACAGGCCGAAGCGCTCCACCCGGCGCAGGTTCACGAAGCCCGAGGCCTTGAGGAAAATGCACAGGAAGTCCTCGTTCAGCCCCACCATGTGATAGTCGTAGCGGTCCACATGGCCGCCGAAAAGCATGCGCATCACGGCATAGCGCTCCTCCACGGCCAGACGCTCACGGTCGAGCAGCAGCGCGGCCAGCACGTCCAGGTCAGGCACGCTGACCAAGAGGCGCCCGCCGGGCACCAGCACGCGGTTCCATTCGGTCAGCGTGTCGCGCAGTTCGCCCTTGTAATCCAGGTGCTCCACCACATGCGAGGCATACACCCTGGAGAAGGTATGGTCGGCAAAGCGCGAGAGGTCATTGGCATTGCCGACATGGTCCACGCAGGGCGCGGGATTGGCGTTGAGCACTTCCCAGCCCTCGGCGCGCTCGGTCCCGCCGATATGCAGTTGTCTGGTCATGCGGCGGTGCCGCTCCGGTGAAGGTTCATGGCCGGGACTATATCGGATCGTCCGGATCAGCGCGGCGACGGGGCCTGAACCTCGATGCGCGCGGGCAGCACCGCGACGGCGGCGGCAGTGGCCCAGGCCTCGACCCTGCTGGACCGGGCGCCAGACGGACTCCCGGCGCACACTACGATACCGCACCTGATTGGCGCCATAATCCAGCCACTATCAAGCACTCCCGGGGCTTGTCCCCGCACACCACCATGACGATCAACCCAGCAATCCTGCTCCCATCCGCCGTGCGTCGAAAACGGTGGCTGGCCATGGCCATGTCCATGGTAACGGCCGTGGCCGTGGCCATGGTCGCGGCTGGATTCATTCCTGGCGAGGAAGCAATGGCAATCGAGGAACCGGCATTCGAAACGCTGGAAACAATCGGCGACATCCAGATACGCCAATACCCCCCGGTCATCGTGGCCGAAACCTTCGTGGATGGCGACCTGGGTGCGGCCTCGAGCAGCGGCTTCCGCCTGATTGCCGACTACATCTTCGGCAACAACCTGTCCGTGGGCGGCGCTGCAAGCCCGCCATCGGCAAAGATCGCCATGACGGCGCCGGTCACCGTCGAACCCGCAGCACGTTCGGAGAAGATCGCCATGACCGCCCCGGTGAACATCGAACCGCAGGGTAATACCGCGAGCGGGTTGATGCAGGGCCGGCGCTGGCGCGTCCAGTTCACGATGCCCGGCGCTTACACCATGGCCACCCTGCCCAAACCACTGAACGCCGCGGTCACGGTGAGGCAGGTGCCGGGTGCACGCACCGCAGCGCTGGTCTTCTCAGGGTTCGCTGGCGAAGAAAAGGCCCAACAGAAAACCGACGAACTCCTTGCCTGGCTCAAAAAGCACAACCGGAAAGCCATCGCCACCCCGCAACTGGCCCGCTACAACCCGCCCTGGACACTGCCCTTCCTGCGAAGGAACGAAATCCTGGTGGAAATCGCTGTGCCTTAACACCCGGGGCCGGGATGCTGCAATGGCCTGCCATCCCGGCTGATGCGCAAGCCTCACCGCCTCACGGCGACATGCATCCGTGAAGACTTTTGTTTGACGCTGCTTCGTCATCCCAACACCTGTCCGGGCAAGATGGTTGGCTTCAAAACCGGTGGGCAGTTTTTGTGGGTAACTCGGCTTCGATGAGTCACCCCCTGAAAACCCGAGGCGCAGAAAAAGCAAAGCCGGCTTGCGCCGGCCTCTGCTGCCAAACTCAACGCCGAAAGCGCAAATCACTGGCGCCATGGTCTACGCCGATGTCGCCCGGCTTCTCATCCGCCACGACGACGAAACCATCGATCACCGCGTGATGCTCGCGCAATTGCGCCAGGCCGGGGTCAGCCTCGTCGTGTTTGAGCTGGTGCAGGGCTCCCTGTGCCTGCCCGACCGGCGCAGCACCGGCAAGGGCATGGTGGCGGGCGGGGCGATCTCGCCCTTGCTGGGCGGCTTGTATCTCACGCTGCTTGATCGGGCGATGGAGGGTCTGTGCCAGAAAGGCTGGATTCGCACCCAGCGGTACATGGACGACACCGTCATCTTCGCCAGCACCCGCCACACACTCAAGGCGGCCATCAAACGCCTGTACGCCGTGCTTGAGACACTCAAACTCACCATCCATCCGGACCAACGTGATATCGGCAAAACGGTACGGCGCAGCCCTCGATGATGAGTTGCTGATTGAGTATCGGCAATTCGACGACAGCCACGCTTGCACCGCCCGGCCGCGGGCGGGGGGTGCCAATGCGGCAATCAGGTGGAACGCAAGAGCGAGGGGGCAAAACCGGCTCAGTCAGCAAGCGTTTTTCTCTGCGAATCACCCAGGGTCAGGGCACGCTGTGCTCGTTAGCACCTTCAAATGGCTGGATACGCGCAATGAGCCTGCCCGCTGCGTCTTGCGCACACTGAACGTCATAGTTGCTTTGCAGGTTTTGCCAAAACTGGTGCGTGGTGTTGAAGAACCTCGCCAGCCGCAGCGCAGTATCAGCGGAGATGCCACGCCGTTCGCGCACGATCTCATTGATGCGCGCAGGCGTGACGTTGAGCGCGCGCGCAAGGGCATTGCTGGAAAGTCCCAGCGGAATCATGAACTCCTCCCGCAATTGCTCACCAGGATGAATGGGGGGCAGTTTCTTGCTCAAGTTCAAACTCCTGTTCAGTGGTCGTCCACAATTTCAACATCCTTCGGGCCTTGGGGCGTCCACACAAAACACACACGAAACTGAACGTTGTCGCGGATGCTATGTTGCCCTTGGCGGTTGCCGCGCAGGGCTTCCAGCCTGTTGCCGGGCGGAGACGCCAGATCGCGCAACCCGCCGGCGGCGTCCAATTGATCCAGCTTGCGCCGCGCCACAGCCTCAATGCTTATCCATCTTGCAACACGGCGCCGCTGCTGCAGCGATTCAGTGTCGACGCATTTGAAGGACTGAAACATAAGAGCCCATAAGATCGCACTTCGATATGCCATCCAAAAAATCCTGCTGTAATGCATGTAACAGGCGCGCATTACCGCCTAAAGGGTGGGGGATGAGACGCCCATGCATTTTCGCCGTCCGCAACACGGCCAGGCTTTCCCCATAAAGATCAGCAGGTGTTTCCGGTGACTCAAAAACCAGCGCCACAGCGTCTTCAATCGCCAGTTGCAAGGGCTTGTATGCCTTCACTGGTGGTCATCGGCGGGTTTCACGTGCCGCCGTGCTGGACTGGAAGGCCAAGCATCAGGTGACTGGCAAGGCCGCTGACCTGCGTACTAATGGCCAAAAGGCCGGCGCCTACACGGGCGCCGAAGCGGACGCGCTACGCCGCGTCAAAGCGATTTCCAGGAATCGGTAACGCTCAGTGATGGATCGCCACCCACTCTCCCCCGGTGGCAAAAACCTGGTTATTTTTGATGCGTGTGTGCTGTTGCCATCTCGGCTGTCGGATGTGTTGTTTGACTTGATGCTCGAAGGCCTCTAGCAAGCTGGGCATCGAAGTCATCAAGGCTGGTGCGTTCTTGGAGCGGCTGTTTGATGCAGCGCCGGACAGAACATGTCTGGCGATTGCAAAGTCGCTCAGTGACTTGAAAAAAACGCCGTACTCAAAAGCGGAACTGCTAGCCGCACTGCGTCTTCATGGCGCGAAAGCGACGGCGGAGGGTCTAAAACAAAGGCAATTCGGATGATTACGGCGGTAACGAAGTCAGCGCAGTGAAACGCTGCCAACTTTCGACGAATACAGGATCCGGATTCGTTCCACTGAACGTCCGTTAAGCGAGGCGGAACTGACATTGGCATAGGGAATGCGACTGTCAATAGACGACCAACAACAGTCGGCCACATGAGCAGGTGTCGGTAGATGCGTCGGTGCGTCTGCTAGAGGATCGGGGGCCCAATTGAGGTTTCCCGCACGGCAGTGGGATCCACGGATCGAGACACAGCCACCTGCGTGAATTGCGTCCTCAGCATAACGGTCGGCCGTTTCGAACCTTGTTCGCGTTCGACCCTCGGCGATCAGCCATCTTGCTGATCGGTGGAGACAAGACCGGAGACGACCGATGGTACGACGTCCATGTCCCCATCGCCGACGGTCTTTA
>CAIPGJ010001081.1 GCA_903864555.1 uncultured Pseudomonadota bacterium
ATCGCCATCGGCGGTTTTCAGCACGAGACCAATTGTTTCGTTGAACCGCACACCGATTTCACCGTATTCGCCGGCATCGGCGACCGTCCACCGCTGGCGCGCGGGGAGGAAGTGCTGCGCAATTTGCCGCACAAGTCCTTTGGCATGTCGGGCTTCCTCGAAACCATGGGGGACCGCCATGAACTGGTGCCCCTGTTGTGGACCAGCGGCGGCGCCGCCGGCCTGGTCACCCGCGAGGCCTACGAGCGCATCGCCGGCGAGCTGATCGGGCGCCTCTCCGTGGCGCTGCCCGTGGAGGGCGTCTACCTCGATCTGCATGGCGCCATGTGCTCGGAGGACTTCGAAGATGGCGAGGGCGAACTGCTGCGCCGCGTGCGTGCCGTGGTCGGCCCCACGGTGCCGGTGGTGATCAGCCTCGACTACCACGCCAACATCACCCCGGCCATGGTCGAACTCAGCGATGGCATGGCGGTGTACTACACCTATCCGCATGTCGATCGCGCCCAGGCCGGCAGCCGCGCCGCGCGCATCCTGGAGACCGTGCTGAAGCGCGGCCGGCCCACGGCGCGCGCCTTTCGCAAGGCCGAGTTCCTCAACCCGCTCAACTTCCAGTGCACCATGGTCGAACCCTCCAAGGGCATCGTCGAGCGCTCGGCCGCAGGCGAGCAGGGGGATGTGCTCAACCTGTGCTTCGGCGCGGGCTTCCCGCCGGCCGATCTGTACTGGTGTGGTCCGGCGGTGGTGGCGCATGGCTACGACCAGGCCACGGTGGATGCCGCAGCCGATGGTCTGATGCGGCATGTGGCAGACCAGGAGGCGTCTTTCGCCCAGCCTCTGCTCAGTCCCGACGATGCGGTGCGCGAGGCCATGCGCATTGCCCAGACGGCGACCCGGCCGGTGGTCATTGCCGACACCCAGGACAACCCCGGTTGCGGTGGCAATGGCGACACCACCGGCATGCTGGAAGCGTTGGTGAGGAACGATGCGCAGCAGGCGGCGCTGTGCGTGCTCACCGATGCCAAAGCGGCGGCAGCAGCACATGCAGCCGGCGAGGGCGCGGAGATCACTATCGACCTGGGCGGCTGCGTGCCCTATCCCGGGGTGCATCCCTTTCACGGCACCTTCCGCGTGGCGAAGCTCACCGATGGGCGCTTCATCTGCACCGGCAAGTGCATCACCGGGCGGGAAGCCCGACTGGGCCCGACCGCGCTGCTGACCATCGGCGGTGTGAGTGTCGTGGTGGCCAGCCAGCGCATGCAGGCCTATGACCCGGACATCTTCCGCCATGTCGGCCTCGAACCGGCCGAACAGAAAATCCTGGTGCTGAAGAGCACCTGCCACTTCCGCGCCGACTTCGAGCCCATGGCCGAGAAGGTGCTGGTGGCGGTGGCGCCGGGTGCGCACATCGTCGATGCGCGCCTCTATCCCTACCAGCACCTGCGGGCCGGCGTGCGGCTGGAGCCGCTGGGGCCGGCCTTCGTACCACGGGTGCCACGGGTGCCCCAGGCATGACAGGATACGGGTGATTACATTATGACGGTAGAGCCAATGATGAAAATGACCACCATCGTAATTTGATCATAATAACTACTTCACGCCCAGCACCCGGTCCAGCGACAACCAGCCGCCACCACGCCCGACTAGATACAGCAGGATCATCGCCCAGGTGAGGTGGGTGGGCCAGGCATCGGGATAGACGAAGACCTGGATCACTGCCGTCATGCCCAGCAGCGCTGCCGCCGACAGGCGCGTGGCGAGACCCAGCATGAGCAGAATCGGGAAGAGGTGTTCGGCATAGGCCGCCATCTGCGCGGCGAACTCCGGCGGCAGGATGGGCAGCTTGTACTCTTCCTGGAACAGCGTGATGGCATTCTCGTTGACCGTGAGCAGGCCATCGACCTTGGTGCGGCCGGACAGAAAGAACACTGCGCCGATGCCGATGCGGCCGGCCACCGCCAGCAGGTTGTGGCTGACCAGTCCTTCCAGGCGTTCGGCAATGCCATTCCAGCCGGAGGACAGGCCCGAATGCTGGTGTGACATGCCTTTGAGTTCGGCGATTGCTGCAGTGGTGTCGGTGGTGCCAGTACGGGTGTTCATGACTGCTCCTGTTCGGGTTCCGGGTCTGTGGTGGCCGAGTTGGCCATGATGGTGTCGGCAGCAAAGGCGCCGGCCTGCAGCAGCTGGCTCATCAGCGCTGCGAGGTCGGCGTTGGGGCGTACTGCAAGCGCTGCGCCGGCCGCCTCCGCCAGCGACAGCCCGGCAGCGCAGGTAGCCATGAAGGCGCAACCGGCTTCATCCAGGGCGGTCCACTGCACGACGGCCTGCGGGCGGGTGATCAGGGCACCCGCGCCCTGCCAGGGGATGTCGCCGCTGTCTGCATTGTCGGCATCCTCACTGCGGTTGCGTTGCCACAGCGTGTAGATGGGCGCTTCGCCAAACCAGGCCCAACGCGCGGCGGGATGGGGCTGCAGATGCAGGCCGGCCAATGCCTCAGGGGGCAGCGCGGCGATCCGCGCGGGATCGAGCGGCGCCGCATCGCGCGCCACATGCGCCTCGGTCCAGCAGCGGTCAAGGTGCGCCACGCCGGGCAGCCAGTCCATGTCGGCCGCATGTTCGAAGCCGGCCAGGAAATCGGCAAAGCCGGCGCCGTAGTGCACCAGTGCTGCC
Source organism: uncultured Pseudomonadota bacterium (assembly GCA_903864555.1). The sequence continues at coordinate 2,668 of CAIPGJ010001081.1, forward strand.
TGCGTGGGTGGATGCGCGCGCACGAACACCGCGGCGGCGGCACGCAGCCATTCCTCGCCGACGAGGCGGGTCACGGCGGGGTAGTTGGCCTGCAGCGCATCGATGCAGCCCTTCATCACGGTATTGCGATAGACGATGAAACCGGGCTGCGCGACCAGCGCCGCCATGGCCGGATGTGCGGGCAGGCCATCCGTTGCCAGCAACGCGGCGGCGAAGGCGTCCTGGAACTGCGCCAGTGCGCCGCTCATGCCGCCTCCGCCATCGTGGATGTGGCCCGTTGCAGCATGGCGTGCGCGATGTCGCGCTCGGCCAGCAGGTCGTCGAAGGCGGGCAGGTTGGCGTCGCGCTCGATCAGGGTCGGGCGCGCGCCGGTGCGCGCAATCAG
>CAIPGJ010001082.1 GCA_903864555.1 uncultured Pseudomonadota bacterium
CTGCATACCGGTGCTGGCACTGATCTTCGCCAGACTGCTGAAGCGGCATCATCGCAGCCGGCCGGCGGCACTGGCCTGAGCGCTCGACCAGTGCTGGTCGGCGTGGCACCCCGGTTCAGTCGCCGGCTGGTGCCTTGCCGGTACCCGCTGCATCAATGAGGTGGCGGTTGTAGGTGATGAAGTCCTCCAGCGAGCGGCTGGTGCCCAGCATCCATTGCCCGGCCAGGCGGGATAGCTGCGCGTTGCCCAGCACCTTCTGCTCGAGCGCATCGAGGGATGGTGGTGTGTCCGGCAGCGGTTCGTCCCGGGACTGTTCGTTCGGGTCACTCATGGCTGCAGCCTGTTGCGTGGTGATGTCTTGCTCATGATGATGCCTTCCCGGATGGTCTGGCCGACCGTGGTGTGCAGCGCGCGCAATTTTCGGAGACCCCGGATCGTGTATGGTTGCGGCTTCTACTGCAGCGGCGATGATAAGTGAAAAACAGCATGGCAAATGAAGACCCGAGCCGGATCGATCGCGGCCTCGGGGGCGCAGCCGCCGTGGTCGGCGTGGGCAATACCGACTGGGGCGAGGACTATGAACGTAACCGCCGCGGCGAACCCAACAACAAAGGTGACTCTTATGCGCTGGGCGCACTGGCGTTCCGCCGGGCACTGGCCGATGCCGGCCTTGCGCGCGAGGATGTGGACGGCCTGATCGTCGGTCCGAAGACGGCCTACGAGCGTGTTGGCGAGGTGCTGGGCCTCAATACGCGCTGGGGCGGCCAGGCCGATTCGGTGCAGGCGGTGGTGCAGGCCTGCATGGCCATACACAGCGGCCTGGCCGAGGTGGTGGCGCTGGTCTACGGCTATGACCAGCGTTCATCCAAGGTCCAGTATGGCGGCGCCGGCAATGTTTCCGGCGGGGCCGATCACCTGTCCTATACCTATCATTCGCCCTGGGGCCTGACCTCGCAGGGCGCGCTGTACGCCCTGATGTTCCAGCGCTACAAGGAACTGTACGGCATGACCGAGCGCGACCTGGGCGCCGTGGCGGTGGCGCAGCGCCTGGCTGCCAGCCTCAACCCGCACGCGGTGATGAAACAGCGCATCGGCATCGAGGACTATCTGGCCGCCCCTTACGTCTGCCAGCCACTGCGGCTGCTGGATTACTGCCTGGTGAACGATGGTGGCGTGTGTCTCATCATTGCCGAGCGTGGCCGCGCCAGAAGAATCGCGCAGCAGTCGGGCAGGAAGCCGGTGTCCATACTCGGTGTCGGCCGGCATGACCTCAACCAAGGCGCCACCAGCCTGGAGCCGCGGCTGCTGCATTTCTACCGGCCGGCGCAGAAGCAGGCGGCCGATGCCGTCTGCGCCATGGCCGGGGTCGGGCCGCAGGACATGGACTGCGTGCAGATCTACGACAGCTTCAGCTGCCACGTGCCGTTCGCGCTGGAAGGCTTCGGCTTCTGCGGTGAGGGCGAAGCGGCCCGCTTCTTCCGGGACAAGGGTATCGGCCTGGATGGCGAGCTGCCGGTCAACACCGGGGGTGGTCACCTGTCCGAGTCCTACATGCAGGGCTGGAACCACCAGATCGAGGCGGTACGGCAACTGCGCGGTGAATGCGGCCCGCGCCAGGTGAAGGACTGCCGCCATGTGCAGTACCTTTCGGACGTGGCCGGCAAGGCCGTGACCATCATTTACGGGGCATGAACATGGCCGGCATCGAAAGCTTCCCCCGCCTCATCCGGCTCGATGGTGACCAGCCTTTCCGGGACAGCATCCAGGCCCGTCGCATGTCGCTGCAGTGCTGCAGCCAGTGCAGCCGCTGGCGTTATCCGGTGGCGCCGGTCTGTCCGTATTGTTTTTCCGATACGGCCGAATGGCAGCCGGTTTCGGGCAGGGCGGAGCTGCTGTCCTGGGCCGTGTTCCATCGCCGTTATCTGCCCGCCTATCCGCCGCCCCACAACGTCATCGTGGCGCGTCTCGCCGAAGGCCCCTCCATGGTCAGCAATCTGGTCGGCGCCATGCCGGAGGAAGGCTGCATCGGGCGGGCCATCCAGCTGGACTACATCGAGGATGCTGCTGGTGTGGTGTTGCCGGTGTTCCGTTACAGCACGGCCTGAGGCCCCTGGCTCCCTGAGCCAGTCTGCCGCAACGCCGGCAGTGTCCGCTTGCCGCGGCCGTGCCACGGGCCGGGCTGATGATCGGAGGTGCCCTATTCATTATTATCATTTTAGTACGGTAAGATAATTTATCATTGAGTCTGCATGAAGATTATGATCATAGTACGGGAGTCGATTCAGTACCTGCCCTGAACGGTTTTCGCCACCGATGGCGCAGTGTCGGGTGCGGCGTGATGGGCATCCTGCCAGGCGGCGCGGCGCAAATCCATTGCGCTACACTCGGACATCCGGGCCTTGCACACATGATTTTCCTTTCCCTGCGCGACCCGGCAGGAAACCCCATGCCCGCATCGCTGCAAGGCAAACTTGTCGTCGCCATCTCCTCGCGCGCCCTTTTCGATTTCGAGAAGGAGAACGAGGTATTCGAACGGGAGGGCGAGGAGAAATACATCGGCTTGCAACTCTCCAGCCTGGATGTGCCGGCAGCCGAGGGTGTGGCCTTCCCGCTGGTGAAGAAGCTGCTGGCTTTCAACACTGCGTCTGACCACCGGGTCGAGGTGGTCATCCTGTCGAAGAACGACCCGGTGAGCGGGCTGCGGGTATTTCGCTCGGCGCAGCGTGCCGGCCTCAACGTCGAGCGGGGTGTGTTCACGCGCGGCCGCTCGCCCTACCGTTACCTGAACGCGCTGGATGCCAACCTGTTCCTGTCCATGAACGAGTCGGACGTGCTGGCTGCCATCGCCAAGGGTTATCCGGCGGCCATCGTCTACCCGCATGCCCGCAGCGAGGAGGCCGGGCATGCCGACGAGGTGCGCATCGCCTTCGACGGCGACGGCGTGCTGTTCAGCGACGAGGCCGAGCGTGTCTATCAGCACGAAGGCCTGGACGCCTTCCAGCAGCACGAAAGCCGCCATGCCAACCGGCCCCTGCCACCCGGACTGTTCAAGCCGCTGCTGGAGGCCCTGCACCGCCTGCAGACGGCGGGTGCGGATGTGCCCATGCGCATCCGCACGGCGCTGGTGACTGCGCGCAGCGCCCCGGCGCACGAGCGCGCCATCCGCACACTCATGGACTGGAACATCGGCGTGGATGAAGCGATGTTCCTGGGCGGGCTGGACAAAGGGGCCTTCCTCAGGGAATTCGAGCCCGACTTTTATTTCGATGACCAGCGCAGCCATGTCGAATCGGCCCGCCGCCATGTCGCATCCGGCCATGTGCCGTTCGGTATCACCAACAAGGGCAAAGCATGAAAGCCGTGAAGATCATCCTCGCCGTCATCGCCGGCCTGATCGTGCTGCTGGCCGCTGCGGCGGCCTTCGTCGCAATGCGCTTCGATCCCAACCAGTACAAGTCCGAACTGGCGGCGCTGGTGAAGGAAAAGACCGGTCGCACCCTGAGCGTGGATGGCAAACTCGGACTGTCCCTGTTTCCCACCCTCGGGGTGAGCGCAGGTGCCATGCGCCTGTCCGAGCGCGATGGCAGCACCGCTTTCGCCAGCCTCAAGGAAGCGAAGCTGTCGCTGGCCCTGATGCCGCTGCTGTCACGCCAGTTCGTGGTGGACCGCGTGGTGCTCACCGGTGTCGAGGCCAGCGTGGTGAAGGGGCGCGACGGCAAAACCAATATCGCCGACCTCACCGGCGGGGACCAGTCGGCTGCCGAACAGAAGCAGCCTGGTGCCGCCGCCATGAAGCTGGACATTGCCGGGGTGGAACTGGGCGTGGACCGTCTGTTGTGGCGCGACGAGCGCGAGGCCCGGCAGTGGCTGTTGTCCGGGCTGTCGTTAAAGACAGGGCGCCTTGCCGATGATGTGCCCGGCAAGCTGTCCCTGAGCGGCCGGCTGGAAGGGCCCGATGCCAGGGCCGGCCTGGAACTGGCTGCCGACTATCGCTTCAACCTGGCGGGCCAGCAGCTGGCCCTCACCGCCCTCGACGTAAAACTCTCCGGTGACCTGGGCGGCATGCAGGGGGTGAAGCTGGGTGTCCAGGGTCAGCTCGATGCAGACTGGGGCAAGGAACTGGTGAAGGGCGCGCTGGCAGTGAAGATCGATGACAG
>CAIPGJ010001083.1 GCA_903864555.1 uncultured Pseudomonadota bacterium
CTTGAAAGTGTCGGCAGCACCCCGCCGGCTTTGACTTCGGCCATTCAGAACGAGGTGGCAAAAATGGGCAAGCTGATCAGGGAAGCAGGCATCAAGGCCGATTGATCCAGGGGACATAGGTCATGACCAGCAGCTTACCGGCGGATGAGAACAGACCTAAGGAACCACTGAATAAGTTCCCATTTTAGGAAAAGGGTAGTCAGTGCTTCCTCTGAAGTGGGGGATATACAAGGGAGCGTCTCCCACTTGTTCAGTCCCTCCCTGAAACTCGACATTGATATGGAAAGCCCGGATGTCTGCTGAACTCGCACTGGTCGCCGGTGGTTCCGGCTTCATAGGCCGCCGCCTGGTTGAACAACTGCGTGCCAGTGGCCGAAGGGTGATCGTGCTTGCGCGCAGGGCTCCCGCCGAACCAATGTCGGACTGGATCCCGATCGATCTGAGCTCTCACGACGACTGCATACGCAAGCTTGGAAAGCTGGCACCGGCCACGCGTCTGTTCTATGCGGCCCGATACAGCCACAGTGAAGGCATGCCGGAATCGGTGGAAATCAACACCGCAATGCTTCGTAATCTGGTCACTGTGGTGGAACGCTCAGGCCAGCTGAGGCATGTACATGCGGTGCATGGATCAAGGTATTACGGCCACCGAACGCTGGATGTGGAAATGCCCATGCGCGAATGCCATCCGCGCGGCGGAGAGGACAATTTTTATTTCGCGCAGGAGGACTTTCTGCGGCAGGCCGGTACCGGAAAGACCTGGAGCTGGTCGACTTCCCGCCCTCATGTTTTCTGTGACTCCTCACCTGACCAACGACGTTCGGTGATCCTGGCCGTGGGCATTTATGCAGCAATACGCAAGGCCTTGGGAGAACCGCTGGACTTTCCGGGCACGCAACGTGGCTACAGCGTTTTGGGGCAGTTCACCGACGTCCAATTCCTCGCACACGCCATGGAATGGATGAGCTGGAATCCGGCCTGCGACGGAAAATCCCTGAATGTGGTCAATGGCGATGTTCTGAGCTGGGCCGAACTGTGGCCGCATCTGGCCCGTTTCCTTCACATGCAGGACTCAGGCCCCCGGGAGATCAGTCTTGCCCGATACATGGAAAACAAAGATGCGGTCTGGGATGACATCGTGAAAAGGCATGGGCTGAAGTCCACACGACTGCATGAAATAGCTGACTGGCCGCATGCCGATGCACTGTTTCGTCGCAGCCGCGACATCTACTCCAGCATGGATCTGGCCGCCTCACTGGGGTTCAAGGAGCGCGTGAACACGCCAGCCATGTTCACGCGTCACCTGTCCAGCCTGATGGACCAGAGAATTCTGCCCCGGTTTCAGGAGACCGGGGACTAGGGCTTTCAGTCGCGGGAACGCAAACCCTGCTTGGCAGCTCGCGCCCACATATCAATCTCCGACTTCACAAAAGCCGCCAGTTCTTCCGGCGTGCTGCCGACGATTTCGGCCTCCGTCGTGCCGTTCTTGGCGAAAATCGCCTTTGCCTTCGGGTCCCTGAGCGCGGACACTGTTTCCGCGTTCAAGCGCGTGATGATGTCCCTGGGTGTGCGTGCCGGGGCGAACAAGGCTGGTGACGGGTTGCTTTCGAATCCGGGAAACCCGGACTCGGCGATAGTGGGAATACCCGGTGTCAGCACCGAGCGCTTGCTCAGTGTGATCCCAAGGGCCTTGAATTTCCCCGATCGTATCTGCGGCATCGCCGCGGCCGGCGATATGAACATCGCATCCACGCGCCCGGTCGCCAGATCGGCAATGGCCTGCGCATTGGTCTTGTGCGCGATATCGAGCACGTCGATGCCCGCGGCCTGCTTGAACAACTCCCCCGTCAGATATCCGATACCCGAGGTATTGGCAATGGTCAGCTTTCCCGGATTCTGCTTTGCCAGCGAGATGAAATCACCAATGCTGCTCGCAGCATGCCCGCCCCCCACCGTGAGGATGTAGAACACGCTGAATAGCCGGCTGATCGGCGCGAACTCCTTCACAGGATCGTATGGGAGGTCCTTGAACAGCACATTGGCCGCACCAAACTGCGCGCTCGTCCCGACCAGGATCGTGTACCCGTCAGGAGGGGATTTGGCTACATAGCTTGTGCCTACAACACCATCGGCTCCCTGCCGGTTTTCCACGATCACCGGCTGTCCCAGACCTTCGGACATGAAGGACGCCAGTATCCTGCCGCTGATGTCTGTGCTCTGGCCCGCAGAATAGGGCATGACCATGCGTATCGGTTTCGATGGATAAGCTTGTCCCTGGGCCAGGACAGCGAACGCAGCACCACACGCTGCAATTGAGATTCTTGCCAGATTGAAACATTTCATGCCGACTCCTTCCTTACAGATTCCGGTGCTATTCATGTCATTATTTGCACGCTGGCCTTCTTGAGTCACTTTGCACGGCTTTTCGGGGACTGTCAAAAGAAGTTGGTTCGAAAACTGGTTCGAAGGTGGCCTCAGGCGTTCAAATCAACCGTGCATTGGGAAGGAACGCCGGTGGCCGGCAGTTCCGACTCATGACAGAAGTTGCGGTGCAGCCATGATGTCCAGATTGGTTGTCCAGCATGCTGGTGTTCTGCAGCGCAACAAGTGTTGCTGCCGGATTACGGAAATATCCACGATTGCAAAGTACGTGCAAAGGCTTTAGCGTTCGCCATCGACCAAAGCCATCGAGGCACTGATGAAATTCGGAATCAAGCTGGCCAACTGCGAGAGACTTCCGCTGCGTGATGGCGTTGGCAGAGTGGCGGTGGCCGCTGAGAAATTCGGTTACGAATCGGTGTGGGTTTCGGACCACATCATCATTCCCGGCGACCATACCCTCGATGAAGAACACAAGGCCGCCGTCGAATTCGCTGACAAGCAGCAATGCGACGCGCTCATCAGTCTCGCCTATGTTGCCGGCATGACATCACGCATCAAGCTGGGCACTGCCGTGCTGGTCCTGCCCCTGAGAAACCCCCTTTTAACGGCAAAGATGGTGGCATCCCTCGACGCACTTTCTGGTGGTCGTGTCATCCTGGGCACGGGTGCCGGGTGGCTTGAGGAGGAATTCGGGCGCATGTCCGCACCCGCTTTCGGCGCACGAGGCAAAGTCACTGACGAGTGGATCTCGATACTGCGAAGCTGCTGGACGCAGGAAACCGTCTCCCACCATGGGGCTCACTATTCCTTCGATGCCGTGCATTTCTCGCCTCGGCCTCAACGTCCCATTCCCATCTGGGTGGGAGGAAACAGCCCCGCCGCGCTGCGTCGTGCTGGACGGCTCGGTGACGGATGGCTGGGTTCGCGAGTGTCTGCACAGGACATTCCCTCATCGATTGCGAAGATCAAAGCTGCAGCTGAGACTGGGGGACGGGATCCATCGCAGCTGGTTTTCGCCATGGGCATCGAAACCGACATCCTAGCGCCGGGTGCGAGCCGCACAGTGAAGGGTCTGATAGGAGCTGCCGACCGGGGCCTTATCGGTACCGCGGACGAAATCGTTGAAAAACTGAAAACTCTGGAAAAGGCAGGCATCAACCATCTGGAGCTGCGCTTTCGCACCATGCGCGATGACAGTATCACCACGGCAGAACCGACGCTGGCCTGCATGCAGCAATTTTCTGAGTTTGTTATGCCCTGTTTTGGCGGCACTTAATTCGGAACTAGTAAATTTCCTGGCCTACCGGCGACCTTACTTCGGAACATAATCCGGAGGCGTCGACTTTCAAAGCTTTCTGATAAGGTAAACAGAAACAACAATGAGGAGGAACAATGGCAGACGACAATAAGTCTAGCGTCCGTATCGGGTGCGGATCAGGCTATGGAGACGACCTGATCGAGCTGGCGGTGGACATGGCTGACCGGGGAAAGATCAGCTATCTCGGCATGGATGGGCTGGCAGAGCGGACTTTGGCACTTGCCCAGCTGCGCATGCTCGATGATCCTCAAGCTGGCTACGACTTGCGCCTTGAAGAAGTCGCACGAAGCCTCCTGCCCATGGCCAATGCCCGCAAGGTCAAGATAGTCACCAACATGGGAGCGGCCAATCCACGCGCCGCAGGCCGTTATCTGGCAAGCAGCGCCAAGCAGCAGGGGTTGTCTGATGCCAGGATTGCAGTGATAGAGGGCGACAATGTGCGCGACTGGGTCGACACGAATAATCCTATCATCATGGAAACCGGCCGTCCGCTATCAGAACTTTCTGGCAAGCTTGTTTCGGCCAACGCCTATATCGGATGCGAGAAAATCGTGGAAGCACTGCGGCAAGGTGCCACCACTGTCATAGGTGGCCGCCTGGCCGATCCGTCACTCTACGTCGGTCCGCTGGTTCATCATTTTGGCTGGGCCATCGACGACTGGAGCAATCTTGGATTCGCCACCCTGGTGGGCCATCTGCTTGAATGCGGCTGCTACGTCACTGGGGGTAATTTCGCCGATCCGCCGTATTGCGTGGTGCCAAGCTTCGAGCGCCCCAGCCTGCCCTATGCCGATGTCGACCCCAGCGGCCGGGCTGTCCTTGGCAAGCTTCCGGATACCGACGGCGTGCTCTCTGTGGAAACCTGCAAGGAGCAGCTAGGGTATGAAATCCATGATCCGGCCAACTACTACACCCCGGACGTCAACGCTGATTTCACCCATGCCAGACTGGAGGCCGTCAGTGGCGGCGTGGCTGCCTCTGGCGCATTGGGCCGGAAGCGGCCCGACACGCTGAAAGTGCTGGTCGGGATCGATGAGGGTTTTATCGGTGAAGGCCAGGTTTCCTTTGCCGGTCCTGGCGCCCTTGATCGTGCGCGTCTTGCGCAAAAAATCGTCGAGCAGCGGATCGCCAAGATCCGGCTGACTCAGACCATAGACGAGATCAGGTTCGACCTCATGGGCGTCAACTCGCTTCATGGCGACATGTCACCCGCTCCGGTGGAGCCATACGAAGTCCACCTTCGAGTGGCGGCCAGATCCCGCAGTCGCAAGACGGCCGCGGATGTGGCGCACGCCGTTGAATACATCCAGGTCTTCGGCCCGAGCGGGACCTCCGGGCATCGCAGGTCAGTGAAACCCCAGTTGACCACCTATACCTGCTTCATTCCTCGATCTGCCGTACAGGAGAAATTGGAGATCCTATGAGCACATCCAACCGAAAGACAAGTGAGGGCATCCTGCTGCGGGAATATGCCTTTGCGCGTTCAGGAGACAAGGGGAACATCAGCAACGTCGTCGTCATCCCTTTTGACGAAACCAACTACGACTGGCTTTGCACGCACCTCACCACTGATGTGGTCAAGGCGTGGTTCGGAAGCCTGGTGAAAGGGTCCATCGAACGCTATGAAATGAAGGGTATTCGTGCGCTGAACTTTGTCATGCAACAGGCCCTGGAGGGCGGCGTTTCGCGCTCGCTCAACCTGGATACGCATGGAAAATCACGGGGCAATTACATGCTGGGTATGCGACTCAGTGCCCCCAAGCCGCCTGCACCTCCCAGATTGGCCCAGTCGGACTGAAACGGGGCCGGAGACATTGCTTCCCTAGGAAAATCGAGTTTTTTCCTAGAGGATTACTGAATTTCCCCGTATGGCGAAGTGCGCCCACCCGCGGATCACCGCTGGCGCAGGCCCGCACATTCAGCCCGGCATCTCGATTTCATCACGCCGGGCAGCATCCCCTCGGCTTTCGGCCGGATAGTCCGGCCCTGCTGCATGGCCCGGTCCTGTTGGCGTACTTGTGCGCACTGGGACGCCCTGCTCCGGCTGTGGACGATTGCCCTTGAGGGAAATGACCTTGAAATCACCTGTCACCACCACGGCATTATCGAGGATGTCCCTGTAGATCACCGCGTTGGCCCCGATCTTCACGTTATTGCCGACGCGTATCCTGCCGAACAGGCGGGCGCCCATCGCAATGTAGACATCATTGCCTATGACCGGCACGCCGGCACTGCCGGCTCCCCCTGACAGGCCGATGGTGGTGTTCTGCGACAGATTGCAGTTGGACCCGATCACAGCATCCGGCGATATGGTGATGCCGCCGAAGTGGCCGACATAGAGACCGGGACCGATGTTCGCGTGACGAGAGATCTCGATGCCCCACACGGCCTGCACCAGGAAATCCAGAATGAGGTACACCGGCCCCAGCAACAAGCGCTGCCAGCCAGGCCGGGACAATATCCAGCGGCCGAATCGATACACAGCCGTTGCCTGCAGACCCGGCTGACGCAGGCTTTGAAGGTAACGTACTGTGCCCCCGCCCTGCATCAGCTGGTAATAACGTCGAAAATCATCCCGAACATGACTCATGCAGTGAAACTCCAGGATGACATACAGGTGGGACTATGATTACAACCATTGGTTTC
>CAIPGJ010001084.1 GCA_903864555.1 uncultured Pseudomonadota bacterium
CAGGAACATCACTTGAAAATTACCAAAGTAGACGCCTTCCAGCTGAGCTGGGACCTGTCTGGAAAGGGCACCCGTAGTGCGTTTGTGCGTATTGAGACCGAAGATGGTGCCTTCGGCCTTGGCGAGGCGTCGCCCATGCAAGGGGGGCTGGCGTCCCTGGTCATCATTGCCAATGACATGGCCCCTTACCTGGTTGGCAAAGACATCTTCGACCATGCGGTACTACTGGACACGCTGCTGCACAAGTGCATCAAGCTCGGGCCCGATGGGGCTGTGACCGGCGCGCTGGCCGCACTGGATATCGCCCTGTGGGACCTCAAGGGCAAGCTGGCAGGACAGCCCCTTTACAAGCTGCTTGGGGGTGCTTGGCGCACGAGTCTGACCTGCTATTCGTCCATTGGCGGGAACGCGCACCGCACAGTCGCTGAGGTGGTCGATATCGTGCAGCGACGCGTTGAAAAAGAGCAGCCAGCGGCAGTCAAGATTCGATGGGATGGCGACCGAACCCGCCAGGACGTCGACATCGCCGGTGACATCGCCAAGGCCCGGGCCGTACGAAAGGCCCTGGGTGACGACTTCGTGCTGGGCTTCGACGCTAACAACGGGTACTCTGTCGGCGGGGCCATGCGGGTGGGCCGCGTGCTGGAAGAGCTCAACTACACATGGTTCGAGGAGCCTGTCCAGCACTACCACGTGGCGGCCATGGGCGAGGTTGCGCAGCGTCTGGATATCACGGTATCGGCAGGCGAGCAGACCTACACGCTGCAAGGCCTGAAAGACCTGATCAACGCGGGTGTACGCATGGTGCAACCGGACATCGTCAAGATGGGCGGCATCACCGGGATGATGCAATGCGCCGCCGTGGCGCACGCGCATGGCGTGGAGCTGGTGCCACACCAGACCCAGCCCTCGGTGGGGCATCTGGCCAACATGCACCTGATGTCCACTATCATGCATTTGGGCAAGCCAGTAGAGCTGGCCGACGGCTGGGAACGTGCCGATGCCGTATTCAAGAACCCTTCGCGCCCGGTCAATGGGCGTTTCGAACTGCCCACTTTGCCAGGGCTCGGCATGGAGTTTGACGAGGCGGAAATGAAGAAACGCAGTATCCCCGTCACCCGCTCGGCATGATCTAAACCACCAGGAGATAACGATGACCGTATCCAGAAGAAGTTTTGTACAAAAGACCTCCGTTGCTGCTGCCACCTTGGGCGCGCCCGCGCTGTTCGCGCAGCCTGCCAGCTCCATTTCCATCGCGCTGGCGTCGCGCGCTCCGACCACCCTCAACCCATTCCAGCCTGGCCGCACCGGCGGCGACAACTGGGGCATTTTCCAGGTCTTCGATTCGCTGGTCACCTCGCCCAACGGCACCTTCGCCATCCGACCGCAGGACTTTAAGCCCCTGCTGGCCGAAAGCTTCACCACCTCACCGGATGCCAAGATCTGGACCTACAAGCTGCGCCGCGGTGTGCAGTTCCACAAAGGGTTCGGTGAAATGACGTCGGAGGACGTGGTCTTCACGTACATGCGTAACCTCGATCCGAAGATCGTCACCTTCAACAAGCAGGTGTTCTCCAACATCGAATCTGTCACGGCCGCGGACAAATACACGGTTGTCATCAAGCTCAAGCGGCCCGATCCGCTGTTTAACGGTGGCGGCGTGGCAGTGGCGTTCATCGTCAGCCGCAAGGCCTTCGAGCAGTTGGGCAACAACGGTTTCGAGACGGCTCCAATCGGCACCGGGCCGTATCAGGTGGATTCTTTCAGCGCGGCCGATGGCGTGCATCTGAGCGCCTTCCCAGGCTACTTCGGCGGGCCGGCCGCCACCAAGAACCTGCATATCCGGTTCATCGCCGACACCACCGCGCGCACGCTGGCTTTCGCGTCCGGGCAGGTGGACATGATCGAAGGCGTGCGCGCACCCGGTTGGAGTCCCTCGATGCAGCAGCGCTCGCCCAAGACCATCTTCGACGCTACGGCGCCGGGAAGCTTCAACCTGCTGCACCTCAACATTAACCGTGCGCCGCTCAACGACGTGCGCGTGCGGCAGGCCATCCGCCTGTGCATCAATGCCGACCAGATCACCGCTGCCTACAAGGGCATGGCCACGCCCATGGTGGGCATCATCGCCTCCCAATTCGCC
>CAIPGJ010001085.1 GCA_903864555.1 uncultured Pseudomonadota bacterium
CTACTTCGGCGAGAAGTTCGATCCCTCGCACCTGGTGGCGCCGGTGGAAGTGGCCCGCGTGCTCAAGCCCGGCCCGGCCTGGAAACTCTTTCCCTCGCAGTACGCCACACACTTTGTCATCACTGCGGCACTCGATTGCCGCGCCGAACTGGCCGGTGTCACGGCCAGCGACATCGCGAAGGTCAACATCACCACGCCGGTCATGCCCTACATCGACCGGCCCAAACCCAATTCCGGCCTGGACGGCAAGTTTTCGCTGCAATACACCACCTCGGTGGCCCTGCTCGATGGGCAGGTGAAGTTTGCCTCCTTCTCCGACGAGCGGCGTTTCTCGCCGGATGTGGTGGCATTGCTGGAGAAGACCAGCCTCACCCAGACCGCCGACATTCCCGGGCGCTTCGATGCCATGCATGTCGATGTCGAGGTCATACTCGCCAGTGGCCGCCGGGTGACTTGCCGTTGCAACGGTCCGCTGGGTAGCTGGTCGCGGCCGGTGACGCGCGGGCATATCGAAGCCAAGGCGCACGACCTGATGGATGGCGTGATCGGTGCGGAGCGCGCCGCCGCATTCTGGAAGCTGGCGGCGAAGCCCTCTGCCAAGTTGCGCATCACCGACCTCATGCGCACGCTGTGCAGTGCGCCGCTGGCTGGCTGAGCCGATATCTGTTCTGAATCTATTCTTAAGGCGGCTTAAGCATGCAAGCAAGTCGTGGCAACCCCGGAGCGGCTTTTCCATTACGATGCGTATGAGTTGATCCATTCCCGGTGTCGAAGCGGCCATGGCCATTGAAGCGCTGGATGGGCGGGTGGCTTGCGGCTCGGGATGAGAGCAGTCCCTGCCAATGCAGATAAACAATGATGAGGAGATACATCCCATGATCAAGCGCAACCCCGCGGCCGGGCGCAGCCTGTTTGCCGCCATCGCCCTGTGCCTGGTGCTCTCGCCCTCGGCCTGGTCGCAAAGCGCGCCGACGGCTGCCCAGTGGACGGCCATCGAAGCGGCTTCCAAGAAGGAAGCCAAGGTCTCCATCTACCACAACCTCAACCCTGCCGGCGCCGAGCTGCTCGCCAATGACTTTCGCAAGGAAATCCCGTCGCTCAACCTGGAGATGACGCGCCTGGGCAGTGCGCCGCTGATTCAGCGTTTCAGCACCGAGTTCTCCGCCAACCGCCATATCGCCGACGTGGTGATCACCTTCCCGGACGAGGCCATGCTCGAAGGCCTGACCAAAGGCTGGATGGCTGCCTGGGTGCCGCCTGAGCTGAAGAACTACCCGGCCAAGGTGAACTACGAGAAGAAGAACATGATGTTCAACATCCAGACCGCGCGCGAGGCGATCATCTGGAACACCCAGCGCGTGCGTGGCAATGCCGCGCCCAAGGAGTGGGCGGACCTGTTCGATCCGCGCTTCAAGGACCGTGTCGGCATGAATCCGCCGTGGCGCTCGGTGGCCATCCAGGGGATCATCGCTTACTGGGAAAAGCTGGGCCTGGGCGACACCGCGGCCAAGCTGAAGGCCAACAACGTGCGCTTCTTCGAAGGTTCCGGCGGCATCATCCAGGCGGTGATCCGCGGCGACGTGCACGTGGCCGAACTCACCGACCTGCCGCTGAATCCGGCGCTGGCCGACGGTGCCCCGATCGGCTTTGTCTATCCGGCATCGGGTACCACCACCTCGGAGGGCTACATGTTCGTGGCTGCCAAGGCGCCGCATCCGAATGCCGCCAAGGTGTTTGCCAACTGGATACTCTCCGGCCGCGGCCAGTTGCTGCTGCAGACCTATGCCGGCCTTTCGGCCACGCGCCCCGGCTTGCCCGGCCTGACGCACCTGCCGCCGACCTCTGCCCTGAAGGCGACCGACGGCCTGGCGCTCACCCCGCCTGCCAAGCAGAAGCAGATCGTCGATCACTGGCGCAAGACCTTCGGCATCCAGTAAGCCAACATTGCAACAAAGGAAACACGGGGGGACTTGTCTCCCCGTTTTGACATGAGTGTGAAATCCGCAACTGTTGATACCGCCTCCAATCCTGCCGGCACGGCGGCACCGGCTGAAGCACCGCTGACACCCCGACTGTCCGAGGGGGGGGCATCCGAGCCGCTGTTCGGCAGCGGCTGGCTGCTGGGCAGCCTGTATCTGGCAGTCTCCGTCCTGGTGGGCCTGCTGGTGTTGATCCCGCTGGTGGCGCTGCTCTACGGCAGCCTGCGCAATGCCGCTCCCGGCATGCCCGGTGAATGGACGCTGGCCAACTGGGCGGCGCTGGCCTCGCCCGGCATCGCCGGCACCTTTGCCACCACCATCGGCATCGGCATTGCCGCGAGCATCCTCTCTGCGGTATTCGGCACCGCCATCGCGCTCATCGTGCATCGCACCGATTTTCGCGGCGGCCGGGTCGTGACCGCGCTGGTGAGCCTGAGCTTCTTCCTGCCGTCCTTCATCCTGGCCATGGCCTGGATCATCATCGGTTCGCCCGGTGGACTCATCAACGGCATCTTCGAGGACGTGCTCGGACTGGAAGGCTGGAAGGTCGATGTCTATACCATTACCGGCATCATCTTCGTGATGGTGCTGCACCAGATTCCCTTCGTCTACCTGGCCATGGCCGGTCCTATCATCGGCATGGATGCCACCTTTGAAGAGGCGGCACGCGCCGCCGGCGGTTCGCCGCTCGCCGTGCTGCGCCGGGTGACCCTGCCGCTGCTCAGCTTTTCACTTACCTCCAGCCTGGTGCTGTCCTTCGTGCTCTCCATCGAGCAGTTCGCGATACCGGCCCTCATGGGCATTCCCGGGCACGTCACGGTGCTGGCCACGCAGCTCTACCTGCTGGTGCGCTTCCCGCCGCCTGACTACGGCCTGGCATCGGCCATTGGTCTGGCACTCAGTGCCCTGACGGGCATCGCCATCTGGCTGCAGCGGCGCATCGCGCGCAAGGGCCGCCTCACCGTCACCACCGGCAAGGCCGGGCGGCTGACCACCATTTCGCTGGGCCGCTGGCGCTTCGCCGCCAACCTGCTGTGCTGGGGCTACCTGGCGCTTGCGCTGATCATCCCCATCATCATCCTGACCTACGTGTCGGTGCTGAAGTACTTCACCGCCAACCCGCTGGAAGGCGCCTACACGCTGCGCAACTACGTGTTCCTGTTCGACTCGGGCGCCACGCTGCGCTCCTTCTGGAACACGCTCATCGTCTCCGGCCTGGGCGCGCTCGGCGGGGTGGTGCTGGCGGCGTTCATCAGCTACTACACGCTGCGCCAGCGTCCGCCGGGCTATCGCACCCTGGACTTCACCGCCAGCCTGCCCTTTGGCATGCCCGGCGTGGTGCTGGGCCTGGGCCTGCTGTGGGCTTATGCCTACCTGCCGCTGCCCATCTACGGCACGCTGATGATCCTCATCATCGCCTTTGTCACGCGCTTCCTCGCCTATGCCACCGAGACCATCGGCGGGCGCCTGGTGCAGATCGACAAGAGCCTGGAGGAGGCGGCCTGGACGGCCGGGGCCACGCGCATCCAGGGTATCGGCCGCATCCTGGTGCCGCTGGCGCTGCCCTCGCTGCGCGGGGCCTACTTCCTGCTGTTCATGGCCTTCTTCCGCGAGATCTCCTCTGCGGTGCTGCTCTACACAGCCTCATCCAATGTGCTCTCCACCTCGATCTGGTCCTTCTTCGAGCAGGCCAACTGGGGACTTGCCAGTTCGCTCTCGCTGACCAGCATGATCGTCGTGCTCGCCTTCATGTATGGGCTGATGCTGATCACCGGCGGGCACCGATCGGCGAAAACCTGAGCGTGGCATGAGCACCAGCTTCCGGACCTACACTCGCTTGAACCTCCAGTAACGGGAATCCCCATGGGCATCAAAGTCAGCAGTCTCGTGAAGATTTACGGATCGACCACCATCGTCCATGGCATCTCCTTCAATGTGGAAGACGGCGAGTTCGTCACCCTGCTGGGGCCCAGCGGCTGCGGCAAGACCACCACGCTGCGCTGCATCGCCGGGCTGGAGCGCACCGATGGCGGCGTCATCGAGATCGACGGCAAGGTGGTGTCCGATCCGCAGCAGGGTATTTTCGTCGCACCCCATGAGCGCAGCCTGGGCATGGTGTTCCAGTCCTATGCCATCTGGCCGCACATGACGGTGGCGCAGAACGTCGCTTTCCCGCTGGAGGTGCGTGGCGAAAAGAACTCCCGCGAGACTGTGGCGTGGGCGCTCGATGTGGTCGGCCTGAAGGCGCTGGCCGGGCGCCAGCCCTCGGAACTGTCCGGTGGCCAGCAGCAGCGCGTCGCGCTGGCGCGCGCCATCGCCGGCCGCCCCAAGGTGCTGCTGTTCGATGAGCCGCTGTCCAACCTCGATGCGCGCCTGCGCGACCGCACGCGCGCCGAGATCAGCCGCATCCAGAAGGAGTTGGCTATCCCGGCCGTCTA
>CAIPGJ010001086.1 GCA_903864555.1 uncultured Pseudomonadota bacterium
CGACCCTTTGCGCGCGGGCACCAGCGTCAATGACATCATGGGCGGCATGTTCGGCGCTATCGGCAGCCTCGGCGCGCTGGTCCAGCGCGGCATCACCGGGCGCGGGCAGGAGATCCAGTCGGCGCTGTTCGAGAACAACATCTTCCTGGTCGGCCAGCACATGCTGCAGTACGCCATCACTGGCGAACCGGCCGCGCCCATGCCGGAGCGCAAATCGCCCTGGGCGATCTACGACGTGTTCACGGTGAAGGACGGTGGACAGATCTTTCTGGCGGCAGTGAGTGATGCGCAATGGGCTGTGTTCTGCGACGCGCTCGGGCTGGCCGACCTGAAGGCCGATCCGCGCTATGCCAGCAACAACGAGCGTGTGCTGCTGCGCCCGCAACTGCTGCCGCTGTTGCGCGAGCGGCTCAAATCCCGCGCGGCAGCCGAGCTGGCCGCGATTTTCGACAGGGCCGGGCTGCCCTATGCACCCATCTCCCGGCCCGAAGAGCTGTTCGATGACCCGCACCTGCGTGCCACCGGCGGCCTGGCCGACATCCGGCTCACCGATGGCGACAAGGCCGGGCAGACCGCGCCGGCCGCGCTGCTGCCCATCACCATGGCTGGCGAGCGCCTGGGGGTGCGGCGCCATCCGCCCCGCCAGGGCGAGCACACCGATGAGCTGCTGGCAGGCCTGGGGCTGGAGGCTGCGGCCATTGCCCGCCTGCGCGCCATCCGGGCGGTGGCCTGATGTTGGTCAGGGCGCAGGGGCACGGGCGGCAGACGGTGTGTGCCGGGCAGCGCATGGGCATGGGTGTTGTTCCCGATGCCCGGACATTTGAGGAGGAACTGATTAAGTTTTCATTTTTAGGAAGAGTAGATAGTGTTTCCTTCGAAGTGGGTATAAAAAGGGGAAGCGTAGCCCACTTGTTCAGCCCTCCATTAAGCGCGCCTTAAGCAGTCCTGCATAAGCTGGTTCCATGTCCTGGAGATAGTCAGTTTTTTTCGATGTATTGCTTCAATTAATTCTGTTTTAATTTAATAGACAGACCCGGTATAGTGAGCTCCGTTGTGCTCAATCCATAAAGGTGAAACAAATGAGAATGCTTTCGCTCCTGGCCGTCGTGCTGACCCTCGGCCTTTCGCTGCCCATGGCCGACGCCGAAGCCGCCAAGCGCATTGGTGGAGGCAAGTCCACCGGCATGCAGCGGCAGATGAACACGCCTGACAAGTCGCCCTCGGCTGCCCCCGCGCAGTCCGCTGCCCCCGCCGCCGGTGCTGCAGGTGCCGCCGCCGCGCCGGCCCGTTCCTCCTGGATGGGCCCGCTGGCCGGCCTCGCCGCAGGTATCGGCCTGGCCGCGCTGGCCTCGCACTTCGGCTTCGGCGAGGAACTCGCCAATATGATGATGATCGCCCTGGCGGTGATGGCCGTGCTGATGGTGGTCGGGTTCATCATGAGAAAGCGCATGGGCGCGAAGGGCCCGGCCATGGCCGGTGCCGGCCCGATGCAGTACTCGGGCAGCCCACAGGGTGGCCAGGGGACGCCGGCGTCGCGGCCGTACCTCCCCATGCCCGGTTCGTCTGCGCCGGCCGCACTTGCGACCGCAGCAGCCCCGGCGGCAGCCGCGCGCAACATCCCGGCTGACTTCGATGTGCAGGGCTTCGTGCGCAATGCCAAGGTGAATTACATCCGCCTGCAGGCAGCCAACGACGCCGGCAACCTCGATGACATCCGCGAGTTCACCACCCCGGAGATGTTCGCCGAGATCAAGATGAGCATCGAGGAGCGTGGCGGCGCCAAACAGCATACCGATGTGGTCAACATCAACGCCGATGTGCTGGAAGTGGCCGAGGACGCCAGCCGCTACGTGGTCAGCGTGCGCTTCACCGGCACCATCCGCGAGGACGATGCCAATGCCGAGTCAGTCGACGAGATCTGGCACCTGGCCAAGCCGCGCGATGGTTCCACCGGCTGGGTTCTGGCCGGTATCCAGCAGGCGCAGTAAAAGTAATGCAGCGGGGCGGCCGCCACGGCGGACGTCCTGATGCAGCACCAGCAAGACCCGGCGTCCTTCCCCTGCCTCTCCCCCTCCCCCCTGGCAGTGGTCGTGACGCCAGCCCCGTTTCCGGGGCTCCTTTTTGGGGCCGATATCCTTCCGGCATCTCCCTGGCAGGCCTCATTGCAGGTCGTGCCGCATCCTTGTGGTGCATGCCTTTCAGTACCGGTTCCGGTATGGCATGATGCGCCGCCATGCGCATCCTGACTCCCCCGGCCATCATTGATATCGAAGCTTCCGGCTTCGGCGGCCTCAGCTATCCCATTGAAGTGGGTGCGGTGCTGCGCGACGGCAGCAAGTACTGTGCGCTGATCCAGCCGCAGCCGGACTGGACACACTGGGACGAGGGCGCCGAGAAAGTCCATCGCATCTCGCGCGACATCCTTGAAGAACACGGTAAACCCATCACGGAAGTGGCCGCCAGGCTCAATGAGATCCTGCGCGACCAGACCGCCTACAGCGACGGCTGGGTGGTGGACAAGACCTGGCTGGACCGCCTGTTCTACGCGGCCGGCATGCGCTGCGAGTTCTCGCTCAGTTCGCTGGAGATGATCCTGTCCGAGCCGCAGATGGACATCTGGCATGAAACCAAGGACCGGGTGCTGGCCGAGCTGGGGCAGAAGCGTCATCGCGCCAGCTTCGATGCCCTGGTGGTGCAGCAGACCTACGAGCGCACGCGCGCGGCGGCGCAGTCAAAAGGCGCCGCCTGATCGCTGCTTGAGCCGGGCGCTCAGGAGTCCAGCGGCGGCGCCTCGACCGGGCCGGCCTTGCGTGTCACCATCACCTTGTCCACACGGTGGCCGTCCATATCCACCACTTCCAGTTCCAGGTCCTGCCAGGTGAAGCGGTCGGCTATGCCCGGCACCTTGCCCAGCGAATACATGACGAAGCCGCCCAACGTGTGAAAATCGTTGGCATGTTCGGCAGGCAATGCCGCATCGATGCCGATCACGTCCTTGAATCGTTCGATGGTGACGCTGCCGTCGATCAGCCAGGAGTCGTCGTCGCGGCGCACCACGTCGGCGTCCTGCGCCTCGGTCTCGCTGGCGATATCACCGACCAGTGCCCCCATCACGTCGTTCATCGTCACCAGCCCCTGCACGTGGCCGAACTCGTTGATGACGATGGCCAGCGTCTGGCGATGCTTCTTGAAGTGCTCGACCAGTTCCATCACGGTGACCGTTTCGGGCACGAACAGCGGACGCGTCATGTGCGTCGACAGGTCGGCCTGCTGGCCGGCTGCTGCAACGCGCAGCACCGACTTGGCGGTGATCACCCCGAGCACGTGCTCGCTGTCGCCGCGCACCACCGGAAAGCGCGAATGGTTGTTGTTGATCACCTGATCCATGCTGGCCTGGTAGGCGTCGTCCAGGTCGAGGAAGCAGATGTCCGCCCGCGTGGTCATGATGCCGGTGACGCGCATCTCGTCCAGGCGGAACACGCGCTTCACCAGCCGCTCTTCGTGGGCTTCGAATACCCCGGCTTGCTGGCCTTCGCGCATCAAACCCTGGATGTCGTCTTCGGTGACGGGTGGCGGCTTCCTGCCGTACTGCCCGGTCAGTTTGAGGAATCCGTCGGTGACCAGGCTGAGCATGCGCACGGCCGGGCCGGCGACGCGCGACAGCAGGTTCATGGGGGTGGCGATGACGCTGGCGATGGCCTCGGGGTTGATCAGGGCAAGTCGCTTGGGGATCAGCTCGCCAATCAGCAGTGAAACCACGGTGATGCAGGCGATGACGATGGTGATGGCCAGGCCTTCGGCGTAGGGTGCCAGCAGCGGGTACTGCATGATCCATCCCGACAGGTCACGTGCCAGGGTTTTCTCGCCAAAGGCACCGCTGCTGATGCCGATGACGGTAATGCCCACCTGTATGGTGGAGAGAAAGCGCGAGGGCTCGTTCGCCAGGGCCAGCGCCACCCCGGCACCAGGCCGTCCGTCCTGGGCCCATTGCTGCAGCCGGATCTTGCGCGATGACACGATGGCCATTTCGGACATCGCCAG